>JAXDQG010000388.1:0-4719 GCA_034667945.1 Acidimicrobiia bacterium
GGCCGCGTCTGGCGGCGTCGGGCTCCGGGCCGGTCGCATCGGTGCTGTGGCCGGCGGGTGTCCTTCTGGTCTCGCTGCTTCTCGCCGTGCTGATCGCCCAGCCCACCACGCTGCGGTTGGCGCTCGGCATCGCGCTGGTGGCGTTCTTCGTCGCCTTGACCTCGAGGACCCCGGTAGGCACCTTGTACTTCCTGGTCGTCTGGCTTGCGGGCCTCGGGCTGGTCAGACGATTGGCCACCGGCATCAGCCCGGCGGGCTCGGTCGATGTCCTGCTGGCGGTCGGAGCGACTGCCATTGCGTGCCTGACGGTTGCCGCCGCCGAGCGGGGGACGTTCCGGAACCGGACCGTGCTGTCCCATGGCGTCCTGGCGCTCACGGTGCTGGCCTTCCTCGAGGCGTTCAACCCGCTGGAGGGCAGTCTGTTCGCCGGGCTGAGCGGGTTGCTCTTCGTGCTCGTGCCCTTGTTGGCCTTCTGGGCGGGCCGGGTGCTGTGCAACGACCGGACGCTGACCGTCGTGCTGGCCATGGTCGGAGGGCTCAGCCTGGTGGCCGCGGCCTACGGACACTTCCAGACCTTCCAGGGTTTCCCGTCGTGGGACGCGGCCTGGATCACCCAGTCCGGTTATACGGCCCTCAATGTCGGAGGCGTGATCCGACCGTTCGGCACGTTCGCCAGTGCCTCGGAGTACGCCACGTTTCTCGGCATCGGCGTCGTGGTCTGGCTGGCGTTCGGCATGCGGTTCTCGCGTCTGGTGATCACGCTGGCCGCGGTCAGCGTGCTCGTGTTCGCCATCTTCCTGGTGTCCACCCGCGGGGTGGTCTTCATGCTGGCGGCAGGCCTCGGTCTGATGGCCGCGGCCCGGCGTGGGCTACCGGCCTGGGCCGCGGTGGTGACCGCCGTCGGTCTCATCTTCCTGCTGCCGGCGGCAGTTTCATGGGTGGCCCCCCGGAGTGCCGGCAGCGGAGCGCAATCGGCGCTGGTGGCGCATCAGATCGACGGCCTTCGCGACCCGTTGGACCAGAAGTCCTCCAGCCTGGGTGAGCATGCGACGTTGGTGACGGGCGGTCTGAGCCAAGCCCTTACGCACCCGTTGGGCCAGGGCATCGGCAAGGTCACCATCGCAGGGTCCAAGTTCGGCGGCACGTGGGCCAACACCGAGGCAGATCCTTCCAATGCGGCCGTCTCCATGGGCGTCGCCGGTGTCGTGGCCTATGCGGTCGTGGCCATCGCCGGGTTCAGGCGGGCCTACCAGCGGGCCGTGCAACGGCGCGACGGCCTGGCCCTCGCGGGTCTTGGCGTCCTGGTCATCACCTTCCTCCAGTGGCTCAACGGCGGCCAGTATGCGGTGGTGCTCCTGCCGTGGCTGGTCTTGGGCTGGTTGGACAGGCCGGCCGCGGCGGCGCCGACGTCGACGACGGTTGCCGCGGCGGCGCAAGAGCCCGCAGCGTTGCCGGCCGGGTTAGGTGGTGGGTCCGCGGCGACGGCGTCGTCGGGAACGGGCCACGGCGGCGATCACACCACCACCGATCAGGACTAGAACCGCTCCCACGCCGGCTGCGACCGGCAACCACGGCACCTGGTTACCCCCGCCGTTGCCCCCGACGCTGGTGTCCGGTTCGGCAACGCCGGTGATCGCCGTCGGTGGTCCGGATTCGTCGACGACGATGAGCCGCGGGTAGTCCGAGGCGGTCATCTTGAGCGTCACCGAATCGCGGTCGCGGGCGACGAGTTGCATCGGTGCCTCGGCGCCGGTCAGCGGGTCGTAGAGCGAGACCGCGGCCCGCTCGCCTTGCACGTTGGCCAAGCGAACCTGGAAGTCGATCGGCGGCGGCGGTTGGGTGGCGTCGTAGCCCATGACGTACGCCGCGACGACAAAGCGTGACTCGGTCACCTGGAAGGGCAACAAGGCGAAGGCGTCCCGGTAATACAGCGGCGGGTGGTTCCCGTCACCGTCGAAGACCTTGGGCTGGTCCCCGGTCGACCAAACCTTCATCGTCAGCGGGCGGGTCTGGGCGACCGGGACCGCGCCGGCGAACGGAGTCACCAGGTTCCGAAGCGCCTGCAGGGGCGGGCTGAGAGCAGGGGCGCGGAAATCCTGCAGGAGGCCGAAACCGGTCGGGTCGTCCTCGTAGGCGGCGTACAGCTCCAGCTTGGTGATCCCCTTGTTCAACCAGAACGGCAACACCCGGAGAACGGCCTTGGCCTTGTACTCCATGGCCGCCCGGGCGTCGGTTATCCCGACCTCTGCCGGCGAGACGCCCTGCTCGGTGAAGTAGTGAGAGAAGGCCGTGGCCCCCGGTGGCCGCAGCTGATCACGCGTCGCTGGATAGAGCACGTGGGGGATGAGGCTCTCCCGAGTTACGGCCAACTGGTACACCCCTTCCGGAAGGGCCACGTTGAGCCCCTGGGGGATGAAGTCGAAGTCTTTTCGTTGGTCAACTTGAACGGCGTCTGGGTAACGCCTCCGGCCGGTGCTGTAGGGGTGGTAGCTCTGTCCGTCGGTCCCCGGCGGCAAATCCTTGATCGGCACCTCGTAGAACGTGGTGTTGGAGAAGCCCCAGATGACGCGGGCGCCCGCGTAGTCTTTCTTCACCTGCTCGGTGGTCCGGCGGGCCAGCTCCCACACCCGTCCGCCGGGATGCAGGTCACGGGCCTCGCTGCTGCCGCCCTTGTAATTCTCGATGGCGAGGAAATCAGAGCCGAAGGTGAGCTCGTTCCAGATCTCGACCTCGAAGTTGTCCACACCGGCCGCCCTCACAGCGTCCAGAGAGGCGCGCACATAACGGAGCCATCCGGCTACTGCTTCTTCATAGGCCGGTGTACCGACCGGGTGGAGCGGTGAGTACTTCAGGGTGTCCACCGGGATCTGTGCACCGGCCTCCAGGTCGATGGGAAGAGGCTCGCCCAGCTCTACAGTGTTGCCATTGATGGCAGTGAACAGAACCTCTGCCATCTTGTAGTTGGTCAGACTCGAGATACCGCTTCGTTCTGCCACCAGCCCCTGGGTTGACGACAGCACGAGGCGGCGGGCGCCCTTCGGCGCGGCCTGCCGGACCGTGGGGTTGCTGCGGATGTGGGGGCCCGGCGCACCATCGTTGGCGTTGAGCAGGATCATCGGTGTCATGCCGTGGCGCTTGGCTTCCTGCATGATCGTGCCGATCCGTTGACGCATGCTGTCGAGCAGTTGGTCGTCCCAGCCGACCGTCGTGCCCCAGCCCAGCTCAACGCGAAGAGAGCGAATGCCCGCATCGGCGAGGACGTTCAGCGCGGCGACATCATCCGTCCCGTCCGGCAGGTTGTAGTTGATGCCGATGCCGGCGAGGAACTGCGTCGCCGGGACCGTTTCCTGATACGCCCGCCATGGCTGCTTGTAGAACGAGACCTTGCCCACAGGACTCAGCTGGGCCTGCTGACTGATGTAGGGGTCAACGGGATGGACCTGCGAGCTGGCCGGATTGGCCTCGGAGCTGGCGGACTCGGGCACGGCGACAGTGGCGAGGACTGTCAGTCCGAGCAATGCGACAAGCCAACCCAGTTGCCGTCTGGTCGGAATCAGCGAGCCACCTCTCATCGTCCTGCAGTGGTTCCGTGCACGTGCCCGGTCGAGCAGTCGGGCGTGGCGTTCCGCATGAGGGCGACGACCTTTGCCCCGGCCAGCTCCAGACGCATGTGCTGGCTGTAGAAGGCTGTTGCGGCGGCTCCGAGTCGGTTCCGTGCGGCGACATCGCGGTGCAACCGGTCGATGGCCGTCGCCAACTGCGCTGGGTCGGCCGTACACAGGTGGACCGCGCCGGCCTCGATGAGGAGCGGCCAACCTTCGGGCCCGTCGATGGCGACGACAGGACGGCCGTGGGCCAGCGCGGCCGCCAGCGTTCCCTTCCGGCTACTCGGGCCGGCCTCATCGGGAAAGACCACGAGATCGCACGCCGACATCTGTCGGCTGAGCTCATGTGGCGGCACCACGCCGGTGAATTCGAGCAGTTCCCCGATGCCGGCGGCCTGTGCCGCCCGCCTCCACCGCTCACCCCATGGCGAGGCGGGACCCGGGGCCCCGAGCAGCAGCACCCGCAAACCAGGCCTCGAGGGGAGCCGGTTGAGCGCCTCCACGAGCAGGGGAGGATTGACGCCGTCGTTGGCATAGCCGACCACACCGAGCAGCAAGGGGGAGCTGGACGCTCGGTTTGGTGGAGGCGGCTCGACGGCGATGTTCGAGAAGACGGGAATGACCACGCACCGGGGGCGCGTCCGCCGCGGTAGGTCCTTTATGCGCCGAGGGGTGGTCACGATCACTTCGGACGAACCGGGTACGACCATCTGCAGCGCCAGCCACTGGGTGAGGGAGATGATGGCTTTCTTCCCCAGCTTTCGGTTCCACCGGAGCGCGGGTTCGTGGAGAAAGGTGATCACCCGCACGCGGCGCAGGCGTAGTAACAGCCCGAAAAGCACGCCCAAGAGGGGCACCCCCCTGAACCCGTAAGCGAACGCGGAGTAATGCCATACAACGGCAGAATCCCTCGGCACCCGGCGGGCCGAAGCCAAAAGCCGCCAGGCTGCAACGATGGCGGCTCTCAAACTGTGTCCGTCGTTCACGAGCCATTTCTCGTGGACCGCGAGCCCGCATTGACGCAACTCAGCGGCGAGAAGGCGACCGTGGTCGTGCACCCCGCAGGGGCCGCTCAGCACCAGACCGATGCAATAGGTCTCCCCTGACCTTGGCG
>JAXDQG010000389.1:0-15326 GCA_034667945.1 Acidimicrobiia bacterium
GGGGGTCGAGCACCTGGTGCCACTTGTCGGCTCCGAGGATCAGCACGTCATAGCCCTCGGCAATGTCGGCGAGCAGCTGCTGCGTCGTGGTGCGAACCCCGAGCCACCCGAGTCGGTCGGCCAGCTCCTCGAGCACGGCGACCCGGTGCCGCAACAACGGTCGCTCGACGTGCTCCTTTTCCAGCGCCCGCTCGGACAGGACCAGGTCGACCCGCTCGAGGCCCCACCGGCGGCGGGCGGCATCGGCAATGGCCACATGCGCCCGGGTGGGGGGATTGAACGACCCCGGATAGACGCCGATCACGGCTCGACCACCCTCCACCAGAAGCAGGCGGCCGCCACCGTCGCCACCGCGCTGAGGGCGCCCACCGCGGTCATGCCTGCATGCTCGTACAAACGCGTGGCCACCAGCGTGGCCAGTCCGCGGGCCAGGGTCAGCCAGAGAAAGGCCCGTCCGAGGGTGGCGGCCCGGGCTCGCGGGTTGAGCTCGGACAAGAGCGGCAATGCGGAGATGAATGCCGTCTCGAAGCCGACGACACTGATGCCCAACAGGCCCAGCGCAGCCCCCGTGGACGGTGTGGCGCGTCCCAGCAGCGCGGTCGCCGCCGCCATCGGCACCAAGCCCCACAGCATCGTGCGCCGCTTCCCCATCCGATCGGTGAAGGCCACGGTCAGACCGGCCCCGACCAGCTCGGTCAGCCCGAGCACCACCGAGCTGAGGCCCAGCCCGGTGGTCGAGAGCCCGAAATGGTCCTGCAGCCAGACACCGTGCACCACGATGACCAGCTGCATCGCCCCGGCCATGAGCGACAGGCCTCCGAAGAGCGCCAGGGTGCTGCGGTCGAGTCGCAGGCGAGTCCTGTCCCGTTGGTGGACCGGTCGGGGATGGTCGGCTGGCACCCAGCGGCGCTGTGCCACGGCGACCACGACATTGAGTCCGGCCACGAGCACGAAGCCGGTACGGATGCCCCAGGCGTCGAAGGCCAGCGCCAGCAGCGGCATGCCGAGGAGCAGCGACAACGCCCAGGACACCTCGGTCAGGCCCGTGACCCGACCGCGCGCTGCGAAGGGCACGCGATCCCCGATCCAGCCGCCCATGGCCGAGTCGTAGCTCGCCTTGGCCACTCCGATGAAGACCATCCCGGCGGCGAAGGCGTAGATGCCGAGTCCGGGGGTGGCGGCCGCCACGCACGCCATACCCACCACCGCCAGGCACGCCAGCACGGCCGATCGGTAGCCGAGGCGCTCCATGCGCCGGGTGATCGCCGGCACCAGCACGCCGCTGCCTTCGCGCAGGCTGAGCACCAAGCCGACGGTGGTGACCGACGAGCCGAGCCCGTGGGCGACGACGGCCAGGAAGGGGTAGGCCATCCGGTAGGCGATGTTGGTGCTGAAGCGGCCGAGTGTCAGCAGGCCGATGGAGCTCGCGGTGCCCTCCGTCGGCGACCCCGCAGAGCCGTCCCCTGCCTCCGGGCCCGCTGCGGAACCGACCTGCGCCGAGGAGGCGCGCTCAGCCGAGGACATAGCGCAGCGCAGCGGCGACCACACCAAGCAGGACGACCGCGGACGACATCATCGCCAACAGGCGCCACGGGCGAGCGATCCGCTTGCGATGTACGGCCTCGACCTCATCGAGCAGCCGCCGTAGCGCTGCATCCGGATCGGTCCGAAGGTCGATGGGCTGGCGCGTGGCCAGATAGAAGGCCAGGTCCGGCGGCAGGTCGGTCTCGGCGAGGAGCACCGGCACGACCGGCGTGCGCTCCGATCCGGCGAGGTGCACCTCGCGCTTCACCCCGCGGGCGTCGACGACCGCCGGTGAAACCAGGAACAACACCAGGTCACACGACCACATGGTGTCGAGCAGGCGACCGTGCCATCCCTCACCGTCAGCTGACTGGTCCATCCACACGAGGTGCCCGGTGCGCTGCAGGAGGTCGAACAGCAGCTCCGCCACGGCCGCGTCTTCGGGCGCATGGCTGATCAGCACCGTGCGCTTGCGGGCGGTGGGAGCAGTTTCCGTGATCAGCGAGTCGGGCAGGGCGGGCAGCGCCTCGAAGGGCACAGGTAGAGACTCGGGCTGGGCGGGCTCCGGCTCGGGCAGGGCCAGGGATGTCGACATGGTGGGCGCGGCTGGCACGGCCGGCGATTCTGGCACGGTCGGCGATTCCGGCAGGGTCGGCGATTCCGGCAGGGTGGGCGATTCCGGCAGGGTGGGCGATATGGCAGCCGAGCCCGCCAGCGTGATATCCCGGGCGGAAGACATGCCCGGATCGGGCAGCTTCGTGGCCGGCACCGGTCGAGTGGCATCGGGGGCCGGTGGGCCGGCGCGCCCGTCATCCGATGTGCGGCGCCCCGCCTCGAACAACACCGCCACCTCGGCGAAGGCCAGTACATCCCCGTCGGCCAGGACGACCGGCTCCGTCAAACGCTCCCCGTCGATCCAGGTCCCGTTGGTCGAGCCGCCATCGGCCAGAACCACTTGTTGGCCGTTCACCTCGATGCGTGCATGGCGTCCGCTGACCTGCCGGCTTCCCAGCACGAGGTCACAGGCCGGACTGCGTCCCACAGTCAGCGTCGGGCGATCCAGGAGCAGCTCGGTACCGGTGTCGGGTCCGGTCAGCACGACCAGCTTGGGGGCTGTGCGCCGTGCCGTCCGTGTCCGTTTGTGCGCCTCCTCGCTCCGTGGCATCATGTCAACCCTATGCGCCTGCTGGTGGCCAGCGCCCTTCTCGTAGTCATTGAGAGGTAGCGCGCGGCCGGCATACCACCCCAGCGTGCGCACCTCGACCTCCCAGCCGGGAGGTCGATCTGGTTTTCGACCACGTTTTGCACGGAGAGCCCGAGATGTCCGAACGGATCAACGGAGGCCAGGCCCTGATAAGGGCTCTGGAGCGACAAGGTGTCGAGGTGATGTTCGGTCTACCGGGCGGGGCGATCCTGCCGGTGTACGACCCGCTCATCGACTCGACCATCAGACACATACTCGTGCGCCACGAGCAGGGTGCCGGGCACATGGCCGAGGGCTACGCCCACGCCACCGGTCGCCCCGGGGTGGCCATGGTCACCAGCGGTCCGGCCGCCACCAACATCGTCACGCCGTTGTGCGACGCCTACATGGACTCCATCCCCATGGTCTGCATCACGGGCCAGGTCCCCACCGCGGCGATCGGCACGGACGCCTTCCAGGAGTGCGACACGGTCGGCATCACCCGCTCGGTGACCAAGCACAACGAGTTGATCACCGAGGCGCAGGACATTCCCATGGCGGTCCGCCAGGCCTTCTATCTGGCGACCAGCGGGCGGCCCGGCCCGGTGCTGATCGACATCCCGAAGGACATCGTCGATCCGCAGAATCCGCGCAGCGCCATGGAGTGGTACTGGCCGAACGATGACGAGGTGGCTGCGTCGTTGCCGGGCTACAAGCCGACCACAAAGGGCCACCCGCTCAAGATCCGCGAGGCGGCCGAGCTCATCCTGCGCTCACACCGTCCGGTCATCTACGCCGGCGGCGGCATCCTCAAGGCCCGGGCGGCCGAGGCCCTGCGCGAGCTGGCCGAGCTGTGCGACATCCACGTCGTCACGACGCTCATGGCCCGGGGCGCCTTCCCCGACGACCATCCGCTGTGCCTGGGCATGCCGGGTATGCACGGGAACTACACGGCGGTCACCTCCATGCAGGAGTCAGACCTGCTCATCGCCCTCGGCAGCCGCTTCGACGACCGCATCACCGGGCGGGTGCCGACCTTCGCGCCGCACGCCAAGATCATCCATGTCGACATCGACCCGGCCGAGCTGGGCAAGGTCCGGCGGCCGGATGTGCCCATCGTCGGCGACTGTCGCCTGGTCATCGAACAGCTGGTCTCCGTCCTGCGCGAGATGGGCGGCAGCGAGGCCCAGCCCGACCGCAGCCCGTGGAAGAGCCAGATCAGCGGCTGGCAGGAGCGGTTCCCCCTCACCTACGCCCAGGTCGAGCCGGGGGCCGGTCACGTCAAGCCGCAGCACGTCATCGAGCGGTTGCGGGCGCTGACCCCGCCGGACACCATTGTGGCCTCGGGCGTCGGCCAGCATCAGATGTGGGCGTCGCAATACTGGAAGTTCAACCATCCCTATACGTGGGTCAACTCCGGCGGTTTGGGCACCATGGGCTTCGCGGTTCCGGCGGCAATAGGCGCCAAAGTCGGTCGGCCCGACCGCATGGTGTGGGCGGTCGACGGCGACGGTTGTTTCCAGATGACCGCGCAAGAGCTTGTCACGGCGGCCACCGAGCGCATCCCTGTCAAGATCGCCATTTTGAACAATGCCTATCTGGGCATGGTCCGGCAGTGGCAGGAGATGTTCTACGACGAGCGGTATTCCGAGGTATACCTCTCGCCCGACCTGCCTGATTACGTGAAATGGGCCGAGGCCATGGGTTGTGTGGCCATGCGGGTCGAAGACAGTGACGACATCGAGCCCACCATCGAGAAGGCGAACCAGATCAACGATCGGCCGGTGGTCGTCGAGTTCCGCACGGATTCACGCGAGAAGGTGTTCCCGATGGTCGCCGCCGGCAAGTCGAACGACGACATCATGGTTGACCCGGTGCAGGCCGCCGAGCTCGAGCGTGAGAAGGCCCGGAGGGCGCGGTCATGACCGGAATGACCCCCGAGTACCACACCCTGGTGGTGTTGGTGGAGAACAAGCCCGGGGTGCTCGCCCGGGTCTCGGGCCTGTTCGCCCGGCGGGGCTTCAACATCCACTCGCTGGCAGTGGCGCCCACCGACGACGAGCGCATCAGCCGCATCACCATCGTGGCGGACACCGCCTCGGCGCCGCTCGAACAGATCGTCAAGCAGCTCTACAAGCTGATCAACGTGGTGAAGATCAACGAGCTGGCGCCGGCCGACTCGGTCGAGCGCGAGCTTCTGCTGGCGACGGTGAAGGCGCCGCCGCACGCTCGCAGCCAGGTCCTGGAGCTCGTGGGCATCTTCGGAGGGCAGGTGCTCAATGTGGGCGCGGCCGAGCTGATGGTGAGCCTCGACGGCGACCCCGCCAAGCTCGACGACTTCGAAGAGCTGCTACGGCCGATGGGCATCGTGGCCATCCAACGCACCGGGCGGGCGGCCCTTCCCAAGCTGGAGCGCACCCCGATCCCAGGCACGCCGAACCTCCGCGCTGCGGGCTGAACGAGGTTCAATCAAGAAATTTGCACCCATAGCAGTGTCTCGACCGCTTTTCGCGCCCTTAACCTGGCCGCGAACTGTTGCCGATTAGGTCGCAGTGGGTAACGGTCGGTCGGCTCGGCGCCTCCCGCGCCGGTGTCCACTCCGACTTGGGGAAAGTGGGTTGAGCATGAGACGAAGGCGTACATGGGCAGCGGTCGCTGCCGGGCTGGCGGTCGGCGCGTTGCTCGCGGTCGGTCAAGCCCTGGTCAGCAGCACCGTCGCCGGGGCCGCTGTGGGGCCGTTCAGCAAGGCGGAGGTCAACTTGCCGGCCGGCACGGTGTTGAACAGCGGCGACGCAACGGTCATGAAGTTCAACAACGTGGAGGCCGGCGGCAACAACGCCTCGATATCGCTCGTTCTGAAGAGCCCGGCCGGCACGGCTGCGGATTGGGTCTTGGACCTCGAGCCGCCGACCGCCGGCGCCTTCACGGTGAGTGACACCACGTACGTCGACTCACGCATCACGCAAGACGCCACCCACATGAGAGCGTTCCTGCACCAAGCCAGCCAGTCGGCTCCGACGACCGGGTGTGGTGAACAGTTCGGTCGCGTGCGAATCCGCTCGCTCGATGCGACCCCGACAGTTCTGAATTCGATCGCGGTCGACTTCGAGTTCCAGTGCGGGGTCTCCGCGTTGGGCGGTCCCACCGGTCCGATGATCACCGGCTGGGTGGCCTACCACATGCCCGTAGGGCCGATCACCCCGCCGACCGGCGATGGTGAGTTCGTGCCGGTGGCGCCGTTCCGCGTGTTGGACACGCGCAACACCACACCGCTCGGCACCAACGAAACGCGACCCATCACTATCGGTACACCAGTCCCGACTGACGCCGTCGCCGTCGTCCTCAACGTCACGGCCATCAACCCGACCGAGTGGGGGTACCTGACCGCCTTCCCGACCGGCGGAACGCAGCCTTTCGTCTCGAACCTGAACTTCAAACCGCTGCAGACGGTGCCCAACGCGGTCGTGGTCAAGATGGGAACGGCCAACCAGGTCTCGATCTTCAACCCGACTGGGTCGACCCACATCGCCATTGACGTGATGGGCTACTTCGCACCCTCCATTCAGGCTCAAGCGGCGGGTGGGCGGTACACGCCGGTGGTTCCCACCCGTGTGCTGGACACGCGCGGATTCGGTCCCTTCAGTGATGAGTATCGCCAGGTTGCCGTTCGGGTGCCCGGGGATCCGACCAACGTGAAGTCGCTGGTCCTCAACGTCACGGTGGCCGACGCCCAGCGAGGTGGCTTCCTCGGCGTCACTCCTGGCGGGCCCGCTCCGACCAACCCGACCTCCAACCTGAACTTCAATCCGGGTGACACGGTTCCCAACCTGGTCATGGTGGGCGCACCCCAGAGCGGCACGCCGGGTACCTACCTGGTCGGTATCACCGTGGGTGGTAGCGCGGATGTGATCATCGATGTGGTGGGTGCCTTCAACACTGACCGCAGCACAGAGGCCGGACGGTTCGTGCCCATCGATCCGAAGCGCATCGTCGACAGTCGCGGCGCTGGTGCAGGTGGGCCTCTCGGCCCGACGGCCAGCCGTGAGCTCGAGACCGTGCGCGTCCTCGACCAGTACTCGGTCGAGGTCAGCGGGTTGGTGTTCAACGGCACCGGCGCCAACGCCACGGCGCCGACCTACCTGACGTTCTGGCCGGCCGACGTGGAGCGACCGCTCGCCTCGAACCTCAATCTCAACGCCGGTGACACCCGGGCCAACCTGGTGATCTCGGGTGACGACCCCTACGGGTACGCCAAGGCGTTCAACGCTGCCGGTTCGGTTGACGTGATCGCCGACGCGGCTGGTTGGTTCACCCGCTGATCTGACGTACTGACCGGTTGCAGATCTGACCGGTAGCGCAGCTCCATGAGGGGCGGGCCTTCGGGCTCGCCCCTCGCCGCGTCCGCTCCATGCCGAGCGTTCGCCGCACGTTCGCGCTCACGGACATCGCGCACTAGGCTTCTGCGGTTCCAAAGCGGGGCCGGTCAAGTGCCGGTTCTGCACCAGATGTCCAGGCAGGAGCGCACCGTGGCCACCATCTACTACGAGAAGGACGCCGACCGTTCGCTCATCGCCGGCCGCAAGGTTGCGGTGCTGGGGTATGGCAGCCAGGGCCATGCCCAGTCGCTGAACCTGAAGGATTCCGGCGTCGACGTCCGGGTCGGCCTGCGGGAGGGCTCGGGGTCGGTCAACAAGGCCCGAGAGGCGGGCCTCAAGGTCACCGACATGAGCTCGGCCGCCGCCGAGGCCGACGTCATCATGATGCTGGTGCCCGACACCGAGCACGCCGACATCTTCACCTCTCACGTGCTGCCCCATCTCACGCCGGGCAAGGTGCTCTTGGTGTCCCATGGGTTCTCGGTGCGCTTCGGGCAGGTCAAGGCACCCGAAGGGGTGGACGTCGCCATGGTGGCGCCCAAGGGGCCCGGTCATCTGGTTCGCCGTACGTACACCGAGGGAGGTGGCGTGCCGTGCCTGGTGGCGGTGTCGCAGAACGCCTCCGGGCAGGCCCGTGACCTGGCGCTCTCCTATGCGGACGCCATCGGCGGCACCCGGGCCGGCGTGCTCGAGACCACCTTCGAGGAAGAAACCGAGACCGACCTCTTCGGCGAGCAGGTGGTGCTGTGCGGCGGGCTGACGGCCCTGGTCACCGCGGCGTTCGAGACGCTGGTCGACGCCGGTTACCAGCCCGAGGCCGCGTACTTCGAGTGCCTCCACGAGCTGAAGCTCATTGTCGACCTGATGTACGAGCAGGGCATCTCGGGTATGCGCTACTCCGTGTCGGACACCGCCGAGTACGGCGACATGAGCCGCGGGCCCCGCGTCATCGACGAGCACGTGCGTCAGACGATGAAGGACATCCTCGCGCAGATCCGCTCGGGCGACTTCGCCAAGGAGTGGATCGCCGAGTCCAAGGCCGGACGCCCCAACTTCAACCGCCTCGAGCAGGAGGGCCGGAAGCACCAGATCGAGGTCGTCGGCGAAGAGCTCCGCGGCATGATGCCGTGGATCTCGGCCGGCAAGGCGCGCGTGCAGGACGTCTCCGGCGGCCAAGGGCTCTGAGCCTGTCGTTCCGTCGGTCGCCGCGCTGACACCATCTCCGCGGCGACACGATCTCCGCGGCGACACGATCTCCGCACGGACACGATTTCCGCACGGACCTTCCCGATCGAGGAAGTATCCGAGATCTGGAGGCAGCGGCAGCCTCACGCTTCGCTCTACCCGCGGTCTCAGTCGTCGTCAGACCAGCGCAGGGCGATGCGGTCGCGGGGTGCCAGGCTGAGCGGATTCGTGTCGGCGATCTCGGCGTAGGCGGACAGCGACAAGGGCTCGTCGTAGGGCGCCGCTGCCTCCATCGCCGCACCCAGCGCTGGGTTTTCCGTGTCGGGGGCCAAGCCGTACGTCCCACGGGATCGGGCGGCTGACATGAGGCCTGTTGCGTTCATGACGTCCTGATACCCAGTGGCAGCTGACGCGGCGCCCCGAAATCGCGTGGAGTTTGTGGTTGTGGAGTGGCGACGGCCGCTCATGGACTCGCCCGCAAAGGTCCAGCGACCCTGGCAAGGAAGCGCTAAATAATTGCCTTGACCAGGTGCTCGGCTCGCGAGTCCGAGTCGGATCAAATCCGTCGGGCAGCCACCATCCCGCATGGCACGCGTCACACCGGTTTCGCGCCAACAAGCCCTGCTACGTACCGTTTGACCGCATGACTGTGGCGGACCCCGGCCTCCCCCTGTTGCACACCCGCAGCTACGACGTCTCCTCCTATCGAGAATCGGACACCCGTCTCCGCATTCGGGGCAGGGTGCACGACGTCAAGCCCCCCGGTCTGTATCTGCCCGAGGACCCCGACCCCATGTCCATCCACCAGATGGTCGTCGACGTCGTGGTCGAGTTTCCCTCGCTGATCATCGTCGATGCGCAGGTTGTCATGGAGACGCATCCGCATCCTCACTGCGTCGAGATCGTCGACCACTACAAGAACCTCATCGGCCTGTCGATCACGCGGGGCTTCACCCACAAGGTGCGCGAGCTCTTCGGCGGTCCACGCGGCTGCACCCATACGACGGCGCTGCTCCAGGCCATGGCCCCCGTGGCCATTCAATCGATGTGGTCGATGATGGCGTCGGCCGAGGGCGAGACCGCGGTCGAGGTGGGCCATCGCAGCACCCCCGACATTCGCGAGCGCATGCAGTTCAATCGCAACACCTGCCACGTCTGGTCCGAGGACGGCCCCATGTTCTCCCTCCTGGACCAGGGCGAAGACCCGCCTCCACCCCTCTGGGTCCAGGAACGGATGGAGAAGCTGGGCCTCGACCCGGCCGATTGGCACAACCGCCGGGGCTGACTCGGCCCTCAGGCTCGCTCGCCGACGTTGCATCGTCCGAGGGAGCACTTCTCGGCGAGCGATGTGAGATTCTGGCGGCCAACCCGTCAGGACCTGGAACCGCCGTGATGACCCGAGCGACGCGACTTCGACCAGCCGGCAAGGAGCAGGTCGCCCCGTGATCCCCATCAAGGATCAGAACCCCACGCGGACCCGCGCCTTCCTCACCGTCGGCATCATCCTGGTGTGCGTCTTCGTCTACTTCGGCCTGCAACAGCCAGCCGGATCCAAGATTGTCAACACGCCCGCTGGTCCCGTGCGAGTCGACGCCAAGTTCGGCTTCACACTCCAGCAGGCCGCCGTCCCGTGCGAGGTCACCACCGGACAGCCGCTGGGGCTGAACGAGATCCGCCGCACGTTCGCCCAGGGTGACGACCACGCTTGCGACCGGAATTCCGACACCAGCGGGCCCGAGCTCTACCCCAACAAGAACGTGTACCTGGCGATCGTGGTCTCGATGTTCCTGCACGGGAGCTTCTTGCACCTCGCCGGCAACATGCTGTTCCTCTGGGTGTTCGGCAACAACATCGAGGACCGGCTCGGCCACATCCGATATCTGATCTTCTACCTGCTCGGCGGCCTCGTCGCCTCGCTCGCTCACATCTTCGTGAACCCGTCGTCGACCGTGCCGGTGGTGGGCGCCTCGGGCGCCATCGCGGCGGTCATGGGTGCCTACCTGGTGTGGTTCCCCCAGGCTCCGGTGTTGACGTTCATCCCGCCGTTCTTCATCCTGCCGATTCGCGCCCGTTGGTTCCTGATCATCTGGTTCGGTTTCCAGTTCCTGACCGATCCGAACTCGGGCGTGGCCTGGATCGCGCATGTGGCCGGGTTCGCCTTCGGCGCGGTGGTGGCGCTGGTTGTCCGGACCACCGAGGCGGCCCAGAATCGGGTGTTGCGCCACCCGCCGCCCGGGCCGTGGGACTCGACGGGGCGCAACTGGTACTAAGCGCCGGAGAACGGCGCGCGACGTCAGCCCAAGTGCTCGACGACGTGGTCGATGCAGCGGGTCAGCGCCTCGACATCGGAGGGGTCGATGGCGGGGAACAGCGCCACCCGCAACTGGTTGCGGCCCAGCTTGCGGTACGAGTCGGTGTCGACGATGCCGTTGGCGCGCAGCACCTTGGCCACGGCGGTGGCGTCGACGCCGTCGACCAGGTCCACGGTGGCCACCACCGACGAGCGCTGCTCTGGGTCGGCCACGAACGGCGTGGCGAACGGCGATGCCTCGGCCCAGCCGTAGATGGTCTCGGCCGAGGTGTCGCAGCGTTTGGCGGCCCAGGCCAATCCGCCCTGCTCATTGAGCCAACGGACCTGCCAGTCGGCCAGGAACAGCGTGGCCAGGGCGGGCGTGTTGAGGGTCTGCGACTGGCGGGAGTTGTCGAGCGCCGTCTTCAAGTCGATGGAGGACGGGATCCAGCGGCCCGATGCCCCGATCTGCTCGATGCGCTCGATGGCAGCAGGGGAGCACGCCGCCAGCCACAGACCGCCGTCCGAGGCCAGGCATTTCTGGGGAGCGAAGTAGTACACGTCCACCTCGGCCGGATCCCAGCGCAGGCCGCCGGCCGCGCTGGTGGCGTCGACGGCTACCAGTCCTGTGGCGTCGGCGGGCCGGCGCAGCTGCATGGCCACACCGGTGGACGTCTCGTTGTGGGTGAGCGCGTAGAGGTCGATGGACGGGTCTGCCTGAGGCTGGGGGTGGGTGCCGGGCTCCGAGCTGATCACCGTCGGATCGTCGAGGAAGGGGGCCGCCTTGGTGCAGGCGGCGAACTTGGAGGAGAACTCCCCGAAGGAGAGATGCTGGCTACGCTGCCGCACGAGCCCGAAGGTGGCCGCGTCCCAGAAGACCGTGGTGCCGCCGTTGCCGAGCACGACTTCCCAGCCCTCGGGCAGGTCGAAGAGGTCGACGAGG
This sequence comes from Acidimicrobiia bacterium, assembly GCA_034667945.1. Classification (GTDB taxonomy): domain Bacteria; phylum Actinomycetota; class Acidimicrobiia; order Acidimicrobiales; family CAIXPF01; genus JAXDQG01. The sequence continues at coordinate 11,502 of JAXDQG010000389.1, forward strand.
CCCCGCCGGAGGGAGGCGACGACGTTCTTCACGCCTGGCTGACGGTGGGAGGTGCCGAGGTAGGTCGGGGCCGCTGCAACCAACGCCTCGACGGCCTCGGGCCGGACACGGGAAGGACCACAGCCGAATCGTCCGTCGCTGGGGAGGAGGGCTCGGGGGATACGGATGTCGGGGAGACTCACCGCGTAATTCTGCCCGGTCATGTGCTCGGAGCCGGCAGGATTAGCGTGTGACCTCTATGGCTGACGCGTCATCCCCCTCGCGCATCTCCCGCCGCATTGGCGCCATCGCGCCCTCCGCCACGCTCGCCGTCGACGCCAAGGCGAAGGCGCTGAAAGCCGAGGGTCGGCCGGTCATCGGCTTCGGGGCGGGCGAGCCCGACTTCCCCACGCCGGCCGCCATCGTGGAGGCTGCTGCCGCCGCCTGCCGCAATCCCGCGAACCATCGCTACACGCCGACCGCGGGCCTGCCCGAGCTGCGTGAGGCGATCGCGGCCAAGACCGCCCGCGACTCCGGCTACCAGGTGAAGCCCTCGCAGGTCTTGGTCACCAACGGCGGCAAGCAGGCGGTCTACAACACGTTCGCCGCCTTGCTGGATCCGGGCGACGAGGTGCTGGTGCCGGCGCCGTACTGGACCACCTACCCAGAGTCGATCGCCTTGGCCGGCGGTGTGCCGGTAGCGCTCGACACCGACGAGGCGTCGGGCTTCCGGGCGAGCCTGCACCAGCTCGAGGCGGCGTTGACGCCGCGGACGAAGGTGCTGCTCTTCGTGTCGCCGTCCAACCCCACGGGAGCGGTGTACCCGCCGGAGGCGACCGAGGCCATCGGTCAGTGGGCGGTCGAGCGGGGCCTGTGGGTAGTGACCGACGAGATCTACGAGCACCTCGTGTACGGCAGCGCGCGCTTCACCTCGATGCCGGCGGTGGTGCCCGAGCTGGCCGACCGCTGCGTGGTGGTGAACGGGGTGGCCAAGACCTATGCCATGACCGGATGGCGGGTGGGCTGGATGATCGGCCCGAACGACGTGATCGAGGCGGCGACGAACCTGCAGTCCCACGCCACTTCCAATGTGGCCAACGTGTCGCAGCGGGCGGCCCTTACCGCCGTCTCGGGTGACCTCTCGGCCGTGGCGGAGATGCGTGCGGCGTTCGATCGGCGGCGTCAGACCATCCACCGGATGCTGAACGAGATCGACGGGGTGAGCTGTCTCGATCCCGAAGGCGCGTTCTACGCCTTCCCCTCATTCGCCGGGGTGTTGGGGCGGGATCTCAAGGGCCGTACGCCGACGACGACTACCGAGCTGGCCGAGATCATCCTCGACCTGGCCGAGGTGGCCATCGTGCCGGGAGAGGCCTTCGGGGCTCCGGGCTACTGCCGCATGTCCTACGCGCTGGGCGACGACGACCTGGTGGAAGGCGTCAGTCGGATCGCCGACCTCCTCGGCCGCAAGGTTTGAGTCGGCGCGGCCCGGCCTGCCCGAAACCTGACCCTGCAGCCGCCCGGCGGAGCATCGAGACGCACGTAGGTCTCCGCTGGCGATGCCCTGCCAGCAGTAGCGTGCGGCCGATGAGTCGCACCGTCAGCCCTTACGGCTCCTGGTCGTCACCCGTCACCGCCGAGTTGATGGTCGCCGGTGCCGTCTCGCTGGGTGAAGTGTGGGCTGGCGACGGCGTGACCTGGTGGTCCGAGCTGCGCCCGCAAGAGGGCGGCCGGGTCCAGGTGGTCCGCCGAGCTGATGACGGGGGCCAAGCGCAAGATGTCCTGCCCGGCGACTTCTCCGCCCGCTGTCGGGTGCACGAGTATGGCGGCGCGGCCTGGTGGGTGCACAACGACACGCTCTATTTCGTCAATTGGGCAGATCAGCGCCTGTATCGACTGGACCCGGGGGGAGCGCCTCAGCCGCTTACTCCCGAGCCCCAGAGCTCCCACGGGCTGCGTTACGCCGACGGACGCGTGTCGCCCGACGGGCGCTGGTTGGTGTGCGTACGGGAGCGCCACGAGCCGGGACGCGAGGCCATCAACGAGATCGTGGCCATCCCGACTGCTCCCGGCTCGGAGGACGCCATTGCCGTGCTGGCAACCGGACGAGACTTCGTGGCCGCGCCCCGGATCAGCCGGGATGGCCGGATGCTGGCCTGGCTGGCCTGGGATCACCCCCGTATGCCCTGGGACGGCACCGAACTGTGGATCGCCCACCTCGCCGAGCACGGAGGTAGTGCGGGGGGAGGCCGAGTCGGTCGGATGGAGGCCAACGATCGCCGCCGCGTCGCCGGCGGCCCAGACGAGTCACTGCTCCAGCCGGAGTGGGGTCGTCACGGCCAGCTGTACGTGATATCTGACCGCAGCGACTGGTGGAACGTCTACCGGGTCGAAGACCCTGACATGCTGAGGGCGGTTGCGCCTGTCAACGCGGATGTCGGCCAACCCGCCTGGGTGTTCGGCCAGTCTCGCTACGGGTTCCGTCCGGACGGCAGGGTCGTCTTCACGTTCTCAGAGGGCGGCACAGCCAAGCTGGCCCAAGTCCTGCCGGGGGAAGAGCCAACCACCGTCGAGCTGCCGTTCACGTCGCTGGGGTCGCTCCAGGTCATCGGCGACAGCGCCACGTTCGTCGCGGCCGCGCCGGACCACGAGCCGGTGATCGCCAGGGTGCAGCTCGACAACCTCGAAGGGGCGGTCCCGTCCATCGAGGTCCTGCGCCCGCCACGCCAGCTCGGCCTCGACCCAGCCCTGACATCACGAGCGCAGCCCATCACGTTTCCGACGCGGGACGGCGCTGAAGCACACGCCTACTTCTACGCCCCAGTCAACCCGGCCTACCAGGGACCCGAAGGGGAACGGCCACCGCTCCTGGTGCTCTCACATGGCGGCCCCACCAGCTCGGCCAGCCCGGCCTACTCGCTAGGCGTGCAGTTCTGGACCAGCCGGGGGTTCGCGGTTGTAGACGTCGACTACGGCGGCTCGACCGGCTACGGACGTGCCTATCGGCAGCGGCTGAACGGTGCTTGGGGCATCGTCGACGTGGACGACTGCTGCTCGGCCGCGGAAGCGCTGGTGAACCGGGGCCTCGCCGACCCCGAGCGGCTGGCTATCCGCGGCGGTTCGGCCGGCGGTTTCACGACACTGGCGGCGCTCACGTTCCGTGATCTGTTCAAGGCCGGTGCCTCCCACTACGGCGTGGCCGACCTGGGGGCCCTGGCGCGCGACACCCACAAGTTCGAGTCGCGATATCTCGACGGACTCGTCGGCCCGTGGCCCGCCGCCGAGAACATCTACGAACAGCGCTCGCCCATTCACCACACCGAGCAGTTGTCGTGTCCGATCATCGTTCTGCAGGGACTCGAGGACCAGATCGTGCCGCCCGCCCAGGCGGAGATGATGGTGCAGGCGCTGGCGGCCAAGGGCATTCCCCACGCCTACCTGGCGTTCGAGGGCGAGCAGCATGGCTTCCGCCGGGCCGAGTCCATCACCAGGGCGGTCACCGCCGAGCTGTACTTCTACGGCCGGGTCTTCGGGTTCGAACCGGGCGATCCGGTCGAGCCTGTGCCCATTGTGTTCGAGGAGCAATTGTCGTGAGCTACGGCGGTGTGCGGGTCCGCGGCAACGTCCGGCTGGTTCAGCCCGGCGCGAGCGCAACCGATCGACGGGCTCGCCTCCTGGGCGATGTCGGGACGCACGAGGCGGCTGTTCTCCTGGCTGTACGGCTGGTGGCCGAGGGCCTGGGCGCTCGGGCCAGTGGTTCGGAGGTTTGGGTGGCCGCTGATGATCTGGACGACGCCCTGGTGATGGCCCGCCTGTTCCGGGAGGTCGACGCGGGCACCTCCCGGG
>JAXDQG010000390.1:0-8085 GCA_034667945.1 Acidimicrobiia bacterium
ATGCAGGTGAGCTGAGCATTCCGTTCACGACGGGGATCCTCTGTGGCATCGGTGAGAGCCGCCAAGACCGGCTGTCCGCCCTCCAGGCCATCGCCGAGAGCCATCGGCGCCATGGTCATGTGCAGGAGGTGATCGTCCAGAACTTCCTGCCCAAGCTGCGCACCGCCATGGCCAAGTCCTCGGCCTGCCCGCCGGACGAGTACCTCTGGTCGATCGCGGCCGCTCGCATCCTGCTGCCACCCGAGATTCACGTCCAGGCGCCCCCCAACCTGTCCGACGACTTCGGCGTGCTGCTCGAGGCAGGCATCGACGACTGGGGCGGCGTGTCCCCCGTAACCGCCGATCACGTCAACCCCGAGCGGCCGTGGCCCGATCTGGAGCGCCTGCGGGAGGTCACCGAGGCTCGGGGCTTCGCCCTGGCCCCCCGGCTCACCATCTACCCGGAGTACGTCGCCGAGCCAGAGCGCTGGCTCGATCCGGCCCTTCGGTTCCCGGTCACTGATCGCGCCGACGCCGAATGGCTGGCCCGGGACGACCCTGGGGCGGTCTGGCCCGAGAAGGTCACCGCAGCCGACGTGGTGCACGACGGCGCCGAGGTGGTCCTGGTAGGGCATCGCTCCACCCAGTGGTACTCGGGGTCGAACAACCCGCCGCCGACGTTGGTGCCCGGCTCATTGCCCCGCCTGGCGCGGGGCCCGGTGGCGGAGGTCCTCGAGGGAGTCGTCAGCGGCCAGGAGGTGGGGGAGGACGAGATCGTCGCGCTCTTCGCCGCCCGCGGGCCCGAGGTCGTCGCCATTGCCGAGGTGGCCGACGAGCTCCGCCGCCAAGCCGTGGGCGAGGTCGTCACCTGGGTGCACAACCGGAACATCAACTACACGAATGTGTGCACGTTCAAATGCCGGTTCTGCGGCTTCTCCAAGGGGCCGCTCTCGCTGAACCTGCGCGGTACGCCCTACCTGCTGACGCTGGACGACATCGCAACCCGCTCGGCCGAGGCTTGGGAGCGGGGTGCCACCGAGGTGACGCTGCAGGGCGGCATCCATCCGGACTTCGACGGCGATTACTACATCGAGGTGGCCAAGTCGGTGAAGGCGGCCGTGCCAGGCATGCACGTGCATGGATTCACCGCGCTCGAGGTCACCGAGGGCGCCCGCCGCAACGGTGAGGACCTGGCCAGCTATCTACGACGGCTTAAGAGCGCTGGTCTGGCAAGCCTTCCCGGCACAGCTGCGGAGATTCTCGACGACCCGGTCCGTGCGGTGCTCTGCCCGGACAAGATCACGACCGACGAGTGGTTGGAGTGCCACCGGGTTGCCCATTCCGTCGGCCTCCATTCGAACGTGACGATCATGTTCGGCGCGGTCGAATCACCGCGCAGCTGGGCGCGGCATCTGATCCGCACCCGAGAGCTGCAGAAGGAGACGGGCGGGTTCACCGAGTTCGTGCCCCTGCCGTTCGTGCACATGGCCAGCCCCATCTACCTCCAGAAGAAGGCCCGTCGCGGGCCGACCTTCCGTGAGACCCTGCTGATGCACGCCGTGGGACGCATCGCCTACCGGGGCTGGATCGACAACGTCCAGGCCAGCTGGGTCAAGATCGGGCTCGAGGGCGTCACCCAGCTGCTTCGGGCGGGCTGCAACGACCTCGGCGGCACGCTGATGAACGAGAACATCTCCCGGGCGGCGGGCGCCTCCCACGGACAGGAGATGACGGCTGACCGTTTCGCTGCCCTGGTTGCACCCTTGGGCCGTCGTCTCGAGCAGCGCACCACGTCCTACGGCCGGGTCGCCGCCCAGGTGGGCTGATCTGGCGGCGACGCCAAAACCGGGGTTGGGGTAAGCCGAGAGCCCGGGGCCGGAGCGCCGGTTCGCCCTCAGTGCGCCAGCGGCACGGCCGACGCGGCCGCGTGGTCGGCCAACACGACGACGCCTCGGCGAGCCCCCAGCCGACCGAGAGCCATATCCGAGCCGGCACGAAGCTTGGCCAACGCGGTGGCGATGGCCACACCCGAGGCCGTCACGATGGCCAGCCCGGGGCGGGACAGGTCACCTGGCCATCCGGCGAGGGATCCGTCGACGCAGAGGTCGAGGTGCACAAGGTCGAGCGGGAGGGTGTCGGCGTCGGTGCCAGAAAAGGTCCCGTGCACCGCATAGGCCGCGCCCACCCGGTTGAGCAGGGCTTGACGAGCCAGTTCTGAATGGTTCGTCCACAGTTCGACCAGCCACCAGTCGATCTGAGTCTCCGCATGCGCGGCGAGTCGCTCGTAGCAGCGTTGCGCCACGTCGCCGCTGGTCAGACCGAGGCGGAATCGCTCGGTCGACCGAGAGTGGAAGGCTTCGACGATCCGTTCCGCGAACTCACCGGGAAGGTCGTCGACCACCTCCATGGTGAAACTTGGAGGGTCCGCTGTGGTCATCTTCGGAGTAGTTCAGCGCGCTGGCCGAGCGAACTCAACACTTCCTCGAACGACTTGCTGAACGAGGCGACACCCTCGTGCTCCAATTTCAGCGCAACGTCGTCGAGATCGACCCCGACTGCTGACAGGTCAACCAGCACACGCTGGGCGCCCGCCGGGTCGGCATCGATCGTGCGGGCCAGGTGCCCATGGTCGAGGAAGGCGTGAAGGGTTGACTCGGGCAGCGTGTCGACGGTGTTGGGGCCGATCAGCGCGTCGACGTACATCGTGTCGGGGTAGTTCGGATTCTTCGTGGAGGTGGAAGCCCACAGCGGCCGCTGTAGCCGCCCACCCGCCTGCGACAGCCGCTGCCAGCGTTCATCGGATCCGAAGCGGCGGAGGAAGCGCTGATAGGCGACCTGCGCATTGGCGATGGCGGCCTTGCCCCGGAGGCCCAGGGCCGCCTCGGTGCCGATGCTTTCGAGGCGGGCGTCGACCTCGGTGTCGACCCGGCTCACGAAGAAGCTGGCCACCGACGCCACCCGGGACGGGTCACCACCTGCGCCGACCAGCTCCTCGAGACCGGCGAGGTAGGCCTCCATGACGTCCTCGTACCGGTCGAGGCCGAAGATGAGCGTCACGTTCACGCTGATGCCCTGGGCGGTGAGCCGGCGGATGGCCGGGACACCCTCGGCCGTAGCCGGCACCTTGATGAGCACGTTCGGCCGATTGAGATCGCGGTGCAAACCGAGGGCGGCCTCGACCGTTTCGTCGGTGCGGTTGGCGAGCGTCGGGTCGACCTCGATGGAGACGAACCCGTCCCCGCCGCCGTCAGCTTGGAAGACCGGGAGCAGCACATCGGCAGCATCCCCGACGTCCTTCACCGCGAGGTGCCAGTAGGCGTCGCGAATGCCGAGGCCGGCGGCCAGCAGCTGACGCAGCTGGTCGTCGTAGGCATCGGAGGAGGCCATGGCCTTGGCGAAGATCGTGGGGTTCGAGGTGATGCCCCGCACGCCCTGTTCAATCCAGTGGACCAGTTCCCCGGAGGTGAGCCAGCGGCGCTCGAGATTGTCGAGCCACGGGCTCTGGCCGAACCGGTCATGCAGTTCGTGCAACCGTGTCACGCGTTCCACGCTATCGGTCACTCCTCGCTAGCCAGGGCGTCGAGCAGGTCCTTGGCCCGTTCGGCCACGTCGGGGCCAGTGAAGCCCAGGCGACGCAGCACCTCCTCGCCCGGAGCGGATGCCCCGAAGCGTTCGATGCCGACCACATCATCGGCCCAGCGCTCCCAGCCGAAGGGTGAGGCAGCCTCGACCGCCAGCACCGGCACGTCGGCGGGAAGCACGTGGTCCTGGTAATCGGCATTCTGGGCCTCGAAGAACTCCCAGCAGGGCATGGACACCACCCGGGTGGCAATGCCGTCCTGTTCGAGCAGGCCGGCGGCCTCGACGCACACTGCCACCTCGCTGCCCGTCCCGAGGAGGATCACGTCGGGCTCGCCCTCGGCGCTCTCGACCAAGGTGTAGGCGCCGCGGGCCACGCCGTTGGCCGCCTGGGCAGTGCCGTCGAGGACCGGCACGTTCTGCCGGGAAAGGACCATGGCGGTTGGGCCCTGCCGCTCGACCGCCATCCTCCAGGCATGGGCCGTCTCGTTGGCATCGGCCGGCCGCAGCACGGCCAGCGCGGGCATGGCCCGCAGCGACGCCAGGTGTTCGATGGGCTGATGGGTCGGACCGTCTTCGCCGAGGCCGACCGAGTCATGCGTGTAGACGAAAACCGCCTTGGCCTGGCTGAGCGCGGCCAGGCGGACAGAGGGGCGCATGTAGTCCGAGAACACGAAGAAGGTGCCGACGACCGGCACCGTTCCCCCGTGGCGGGCCATGCCGACGGCGCAGGCGCCCATGCCGTGCTCGCGCACGCCGAAGGCGATCTGGCGGCCGCCCGGGTGCTCACGCGACTGGCGCTCGGTGCCCTTGAGGGTCGTGCCGGTGTTGCCGGTGAGATCGGCGCCTCCCGCGATCAGCCCGGGCACCAGGTCGACCACCGCGTTGAGGCACCGTTCGGAAGCCACCCGGGTCGCCAACGACTCGCCGGCCGCGAAGCTGGGCAGCTTCTCGGCCCAGCCGGGCAGGCCGCTGCCGGCCAGGCAGGCGTCGTAGGCGTCGCGCTCCGCCGGGTTGGCGGAGGTGAACGCCTCCAGCCGCTGCTCCCAGGCCCGACGCTCCTCCCGTCCTCGGCTGCCGGCCTGGCGGTAGAGCTCGAGCACGTCGTCCGGCACCCAGAAGGGCTCGTCCGGAATGCCCATCACCGCTTTGGTGGCCCGGATCTCGTCGTCTTTCATGACGTAGCCGTGCGCGCCCGGATCGTCGGTGTGGTTGGGGGACGGGTAGCCGACGTGCGTCCTGACCATGATCATCGACGGCCGGTCCTCTTCCGCCTGCGCCCGCCGGATGGCCTGCTCGAGGACGTCGAGGTCTTCACCTGCCTCGCCGAGGTCTTCTACGTGCCAGCCGTAGGCCCGGAAACGGGCGGCCGTGTCGTCGGAGAAGGCCAGGGACGTGGGGCCGTCGATGGTGATGTGGTTGTTGTCGTAGACGGCGATGAGCCGTCCCAGGCCGAGGTGCCCGGCCAGTGAGGCGGCCTCGTGGCTGAGGCCCTCCATCAGATCGCCGTCGGAGCAGATCACGTAGGTGAAGTGGTTCGACAGCTCGGCCCCGAAGCGGGCCCGCAGCCACCGTTCGGAGGTGGCCATGCCGGTGGAGTTGCCGAAGCCCTGACCGAGCGGACCGGTGGTGACCTCGACCCCGGCGGTGTGCCGGGCCTCCGGGTGACCGGGTGTGGCCGACCCCCAACTGCGGAAGGCCCGTAGATCGTCGAGGGTGAGCCCGTACCCCGTGAGGTAGAGGTAGCTGTAGAGCAGGATTGACGCGTGCCCGGCCGAGAGGATCAGACGGTCACGGTCGGGCCACTCAGGATCTTCCGCGTCGTACCGCAGGATCCTGGTCCACAGCACATGGGCCAGCGGAGCGAGGGCCATCGCAGTGCCCTGGTGCCCGGAGCGGGCGGCGTTCGGGGCGTCGAGTGACAGGCCACGAACCACGTCGATGGCGCGCCGCTCCAGGTCGGTGGAGGCGAGGGGGGGAACCACGTCGCCCACGCTACTGCGGTGGGCCGCACGACATGGGCCCGTGAAACCCCCCTAGGCCGCGTAGAACGGCCGAGCCGAGCAAGCCTTGTGAGGCCGGGGTCGCCCCCCGGAGAGCCCCGAGCCGCTCAGCCCAGGGCTTCCACCAGCTCCCCCTTGCGCTGGGCGAGGCTGGAGGTTGCGGGCACCTTGGCCAGCACCTCTTCGAGCGCGGCGCGGGTGGGCTCGGCACCCCGCTCGGAAGCTACGAGCCGGAAGGCCGCGAGGAACTGCTCACTGTTGGCCTTGTAGAGCGGCGAGCGGCCCTTGGCGAACACTCGCACGAACTCGCCCTTGCCGGAGGGCACGAAGGGGTTGGCGCCGACGTCGTGACGGAACTGGTCTCCACCAGCACCCTTGGAGATCGCCTTGGAGGCGGCTGCAGCGGTCTTCGAAAGCTTCTTGGCCATGGCGTTCCGTCCGGTCCTCGCGGTGTCGGGGCTGCTCGACTCTACTGGGTGCCGTCGAGATCGCGGAACAGCGCCACCGATGCGGTGAAGCCGTGCAGGAAGGTCTTGCCCCCGACGGGGCCCACCTCGCCGGCACAGAACATGCCCGACACGGCCGAGCTGCCGGTGAGCTCGCTGACGATGGAGGCGTCGTGGTCGGGCACGCCGAAGAGATTGACGCCCCGTCCGTTGCAGGTGAATACCAACGCCGCTTCGGCGGACCGGCCCGAGAGCAGAGCCCGGAGGTCCTCATCGGCCGATGTCGCGTCACGCACCTGAAACTGCACGGTGGCGCCGATCTCGAGCTCGTCACCCACGGCCAGGGCCCCGGTGGCCTGCTCGGCTCCCATGACGCCGCGAATGAGGAAGTCGCCGCGCTCGAAGTCCAGCTTGTGCTCGTCGATGACGCGGCCGAGGTGGACGCCCTGGCTCAGCAGCTGGCGATCGGCTGCGGGAAGCTCGCCCGCGAGGTCCTGCAGACGCTGGAGGGCCGGTTGTCCACCCAGCTCCTGAAGCAGATGGCCCTCGGCGCGGGTGACCGTGTAGGGCCGTCCTACGGGTCGGCAGCCCTGCGACACCACGGTGGCGACCGCCACGCCCGGCGGCAGGATCACGCCCACCGCCCCATCGTCGTAGAACTGGTCGTCCAGGACCAGGGTGTTTCCGCCGGGACCGCGCGCCGCCGACGCCAGGCCGCCAATGGCGGTGAGGCCCGGGCGGTTCTCGCTCAGATGCTGGAGGAAGGCGTCCGCCGGGAAGGTGAACGGGTCCGGCAGCAACAACATGACCCGATCGCCGTCGTCGGGGATGGATGGCAAGCCGGACACGATGACACCGGTGGCGGTGTGCACGGCATCGAGCCTGGTCGGGACGACCTCGCCGATGCCCGCGGCCGCCCACAGCGTGATGGCCGGTTGCTCCTCGACCTCGCGCGGGCCGCCCACCACCGCGACTGCGGTGGCGCCGAGCAGGGACGTGGGATGCAGCAGCTCGCGCACGGCCCGGGCGACGGCGGGGAAGGACTGCCCGTGGGGCGGCGTGACAAAAAGAACCGCCAGATCGGGCGGCGCCCCTCCCAGGCGCTCGGCGACCTCACCGATGACCTCGCCCACGGCCTGGGAGGCCTCGGGATGCTCGGACAACGCTGCGGCGAACGGCATGGCTCCACGGTAGGTCAGCAGGCGGCGCAGTGTGCCGGGGATCTGCTGCTCCGGGGCTCCGCCTCCCCTGCGGTGGGCGGCGGCGACGACCGCGCTGTGGGGCCGCGCCAAAACGCTCTGCGGTGGGCCGCGCGCCCATGACCGCCCTGCGGCTCTCAGCTCGCGGGAGGCAGCAGCGTGTAGGGCACAACGGTCGCATCGCCCATGTCGATGCGGCAGTGCGCCTCCACGGTGAAGTAATCGTCGAACGTGATCTCGGGGCGGATCAACTGGCGACCGAAGCGTCCGGGCTCGATCTGCAGAGGCTGCACGTTGCGGGCAATGTCCTCATCGCTGCCCGCCCGTCGGAAGACCACTTCCAGCGCTGCCAGCCCCGATTCGTCCGCCGCGCAGTGCACCAGCACAACCAGGTGCGGGGTCCACGTGTAGGGAACCGGCTGCGGCGCCGCGCCTGAGAACTGCACGCCCATCAGGTCGATGCGGGTGGCCGGCCCGGGGACCTGGCGCATGGCCATGTCGTCGATGAACAAGGCGGCGAGGATCTGCACGGGCCGACCGTAACCGGGCGGACTCTTGACAGCGAAGGTTGGCTGCAAGCACCCATCAGCGCTTCAGGAGCCCGGCATCAGGGCTGCACGGGAAGACCGGCATCAGGGCTTCAGGGGTAGACCGGCATCAGGGCGTCAGGGGAAGACCGGTTGGCCGGCGACCCAGGTGCCCTCGACCTCCAGCGAGGGGGTCAGGGCGACGATGTCAGCTCGTTGGCCGGACGCCAGTGAACCCCGGTCGTTCAGCCCCAGGAGCCGGGCCGGATTGGTGGCCGCCGCCCGCACCGCGACCTCGAGGGGGAGCCCCACCCCCTCCACCGCAAATCGAACCGCTGCGTCCAGCGTCTGG
>JAXDQG010000391.1:0-3280 GCA_034667945.1 Acidimicrobiia bacterium
GGACCCTCGCCGTAGTCGACCGCCTGCAGCAGTGGCCGCCGCACCAGGAAACGAGTCGAGTACAGCTCGTCCTCGAGGGCTTCGGCTGCCTCGGGGTTGGCCCGGCCCACAGCTTCTGCCGTGCGCAGATGCAGCAACTGGCGGGAGTAGTCCCACTCGTAGACCGCTTGCGAGGCATCGATGCCCTCGTAGCACTGGAGGCGGATCAGTCGACCACCGGTCCAGCGTGACAGCGTCTTGGCCACCTCGGTCTTGCCCACACCGGCCTCTCCTTCCAGGAGGAGCGGGCGGTGCAGCCTCATCGCCAGGAACACGGCCGTCGCCAACCCCTCGTCGGGCAGGTAACCGTGGGCCTCGAGCCCGGCTCGGACATCCTCCACGGTCTGGGGTGTGGCCATCCTGGCCAGCGTAGGGTCGTCCCGGACCCTTGTCGAAGAACGGCCCAGGTGGATGTGGTGACGGCCCGTCGCGACGGTGGCAGAGGAGGGGTGGAATGTGGGATCCCGGGCAGTACCTCAGCTTCGGGCACGAGCGCAGTCGGCCGTTCTTCGATCTGATCAATCGGATCGGCGCGGCGCGGGCCGAACGGGTGGTCGACCTGGGCTGTGGACCGGGTCAGCTGACGGCCGCGCTGACCGCCCGCTGGCCTGCGGCTCGGGTGCTGGGCCTCGACAGCTCTCCGGAGATGATCCACGCCGCCGGCACCCACGCCGCCAACTCCGGCGACATGCGGGTGGAGTTCCTGCAGGCCGACCTGTGCCATTGGCAGCCGGCCGAGCCGATCGATGTCGTCGTCAGCAACGCGGTGCTGCAGTGGGTTCCCCATCACGTCGGGCTGCTCGGACGCTTCGTGTCATGGCTGGCGCCGGATGGGTGGTTGGCATTCCAGGTGCCCGGCAACTTCCGCTCCCCGACCCACCGCATCCTGACGGAGCTCCGTCAGTCCGATCGCTGGCGGGCCAAGGTGGGAGAGGGAGCGGAGCGCCACCTGGCCGTTCTCGACCCGGTCGGCTATGCGCAGGAACTGCTCGACCTCGACGTCGGACTGTCGGTGGATGCCTGGGAGACCACGTATCTGCACCTGCTGACGGGCAAGGACCCCGTGCTGGAATGGGTCAAGGGCACGGGTTTGCGTCCGGTGCTGGCCGCGCTCGACGAGCGCGAGCAGGAGGAATTCCTCGCTCTCTACGCCGAGCGGCTCCGGGAGGCCTACCCGCCGCTCGACAACGGCCTGACGCCGCTGCCGTTCCGGCGGATCTTCGTGGTCGCCCACCTCACCCCCGGGTAGGTCCCAGCGGATGTGCCCTCCTGCGTCAGCTGGTCGGGAGTTCTCGTCAGCGGGTTCGTATGTCCTGCGGCAGATGCTCCACATCGGAGAGCCGGCTGAGCGAGAAGGTGTGCCCGTCACCGACTTCCAGCGACTCGACCCGGCTGACGGACGCATGACCCAGCACGAAGCGCTCCCATTCCCAGGGAACCGGCTGCAGGCCCAGCAGGTGACAGGTGAACACGGAATGGGTGCCGGCGTGGGCGATGAGCAGAATGCGGCTGTCGGGCTTGCCCAGTCGCCACACCGGCAGGTCTTCACGGGCCAGCTCCACCTCGCGCTCGGCGAGGAAGGCACCGGCCGTGACCCGGATGCGGGCCACGAAGTCACGCACGGGCTCACCGCCGGGGAGGCCGTTCCACCGGAGGTGACTGGGCTGGGCGCGGTCGGCCTTGAACGCTTCCTCGGCCCGCTCGGCCGGCGTGCCGTGCCACACGGGATTGCGGATCTCCTCCAGCCACTCAGCGATCTCGATGGCGATGCCCCACCTGCTGAGCAGCGGCACTGCGGTCTGGCGGGCCCGCAACAAGGGGGAGACCAGCACCTCGTCGAACTTCTCGTCGCAGAGGCGTTCGGCCAGCAGCTGCGCCTGGCGATGGCCCCGAGGTGTAAGTGGAGGATCGTCGATGGCGAACCCGTCCCGCACCCACTCCGGTTCGGCATGACGGACCAGCACCAGTTCCACGTCCGCCAGAGTAGGTACTTCCCACACCCCGGCGGGCGATCAGCGAGTCAGAACCGGGAGCGGGCGCGGTGGGCGGCGAAACCCTCGATCTGCAACCCGAAGCGTTCTCCGGCGGACCGCAACTCGTCGTAGAGATGGCGACCGAGCGATCGATCGCAATGCAGCAGGTAGGAGGGCACTGGGCCGGCGCCCGCGGACCCGGCGGGGGTCGGCGGCGCCAGCATCACCGCCATCGGCTCGGGCTCGGCCTCGGTGCCTGAGGCAGCGGCGTCAGGACGGGAGGCGAGGTCGTCACGCACCAGTCCGGTGCGCACACCGGCGACGGGGGCGTGAGCGGCCGCGCCGGGCGGAAAGCTCCAATCGGACAGGTCGAAGGTGGAGATGCTGGACAACACCTCGCCCGCCGACGGCCCGGTCAGCCGCAGCAACGTCCGGCCATGAGTGACATCGACGGCGGCCAGGTGCTCACCGGTGGAGGCCGTCCGCAGTCGCCGCAAGAACCCGGCCACCTCGATGTCGCAGAACAACGACCACTCGCCAGGGGCGGAGCACGTGACCAGGATCCCTTCTTCGAAGCGGGCCGCGCGGCCGGGCTCCACTGACAATTGCCGGGCGACCCCACCCGCCGGTTGGGCCCGGAGCATGATCTTGCTGACCGGCGAGCAGTCCACCAGCCGCACATCGCCGCTGGCTGTGGCATTCGAGACCAGCCAACCGCTCCACTCCTCCAGCGGCGGTCGAGTGGCGAGGGCGGACACCGCCGGCGCCTGCCAGCTCAGCGTCTCGGTCCGCGCAGCCACCGCGGGCGGTTGATCCGCCTGGCTTCGGGCCTGCCGGCTGCGGCCCGGTAATAGGTGCCGGTGCTCCCCTGACCTGGCCTGTCGTGCCCCGTTGCGCAACGGCTCCCCCTCTCCCTCAGGCATCGGCGCTCGTTGCGTTGGTCGTGCGGGCATGCACGGTCGGTGCACCGGCAGCCGATTCGGCGGCGGTGGTGGCGGCGTCGCGCAGCTCCTCGACCGCGAGCAGGCCTACGGGCCGAATGCCCAGCTCTCCGCCTTGCGACAGCAACGCCTTCCAGGCAGCGGGCGCGAATCCGGCCGGGACCCGCAGCTCGAGCATGGCCTGGCCGTGCCAGGTGAACGACCACAGTTGACCATTCGCCGCGTTGGCATCGTCGAGTGACAGCACGCCCGAGGACACCGCTGGCCGCCCCAGTACCCGCTCGGCTAGCTCGACAGCCCGCGGACCCAGCAGCGCCATGGAGGCCC
>JAXDQG010000392.1:0-3448 GCA_034667945.1 Acidimicrobiia bacterium
AGAGGGAACCTGGGCGCGCGGCAGGGGCCGCCCCCGGAGGAGCGGCCCCTTCTGCGAAGCCCCCGTTATGAACGCTGTGCCAACGCACCCCCGTGGGGTGCCCCCTCGGCGCCTTGCGGCTCCCGAATCAGTGCGCCCGAATCAGCCTCGGCCGTGACGAAGCAGCTTGCCGGGCGTATCGCCCGTGCATTCGCCGTCTCGGAACGTCTCGACGCCGTTGACCAGGATGTGGTGGTAGCCCTGCGCCTTCTGGACCCGGCGCCACTCGCCACCGGGCAGGTCGTAGACCGGCTCGCCGATCCAGGGCGGATCGATGGCCAGCTCGTCGAGGCCGTAGACCAGGATGTCGGCCGGCGCACCTTCGCGCAGCACGCCGCGGTCCTTGAAGCCGGCCGCGTGAGCCGCCAGGGCGGACATGCGGTAGTGCGCCTCCTCCAGGCTGAGCTTGCCGGTGTCGCGCACCATCCACGAAAGCAGGTCGGTCGTCCAGGCGCCACCGGTGAAGAACTTGGTGTGGGCACCACCGTCGGACACGCCCGGAATCGTGTAGGGCGACTCGTTGTAGACGCCGGCCATGTGGTCGACGTTGAACGTCGGGCCCTCACCCAGGAACTCGGTCTTGAGGTTGGTCTCGAGGGACAGGTCCAACATCACGTCGATGTAGTCCTTGCCCTCTTCGTCCGCGATCTGGCCGAGGCTCTTGCCCTCGTATTTCTCGCAGAGATCCGGACGGCCGGCGATGTGCTGTACGACGAGCTTGCGGGGCGGGCCGCCCACGGCGTTCTGGGTCTGCTTGAACAGCGTGGCCGCTTCGTCGGTCTCCCTCTTGAGCCGCTCCCGCAGCGCAGGGTCGCGCATCTTGCTCATCTTCTCTTCGAGCGTGCCGGTGGTGGCCTCACGCCAGGCCGGGCTCTGGTCGTAGAGGTTCCAGTTGTCGAGGGAGAAGGCGAAGCCGGTGCGGATGGTGGCCGCCTGGCCGAAGATGCGGAGGCCTTCGTCCTGGGCCTTGGCGATCCACTCCAGGCGCTCCTGGTGGATGCGCGGGTTCTTCTGGCTCACCGGGACGGCGTTGTCGAGGATGGGCCGCTGCGCCACCTCGGCCAGGCGCAGCTTGAAGTCGTGGTCCGTGGGATCGTTCGGGTTCGGGCTGGTGGCTTGCGTGAGCTGGATGAACCCCTCGTCACGCTCCCGCAGCACCTCGGCCAGGGCGAAGATGTCGTCGTCGCACATGGTGTCGGTGACCATCGGGGTGCCGTCGAAGTCGGCCTGCACCGAGTTGGGGCCGAGGCGCTGGATGGAGAAGCCGCACAGGCCGGCGTCCATGCCCTCGTGCAGCAACCGCTGCATCTCCTTGCGCTCGGCGTTGGTGGCCGGGCGGGTCTTGGCGGCCTCGAGGCCCATGACGTAGATCATCAGCGAGGCCGTGGGCATGTACTGCACGACGTTCACGCCGAGCGGTGCAGCGTCCAGGCTGTCGAGGTACTCGGGAATCGTCTCCCAGTCCCACTTGGGCAGGAAGCCCTCGCGCATGGCGTCGAGGGGAATGGCCTCGGTGCGCACCATGGTCAGCATTGAGCGTTCACGGAAATCCGGCTTGCAGGGCGCGAAACCGAACCCGCAGTTGCCCAACACCACGGAGGTGACCCCGTGCCAGCCGGAGATCGTGCACCACGGGTCCCAACGGACCTGGGCGTCGTAGTGCGTGTGCAAATCGATGGCGCCCGGGGCCACGATGCAGCCGTCGGCATCGATCACCCGCTCGGACACGCCCTTGGCACGACCGCCGATCTGGGCGATCCGGCCGTCCTTGACCCAGATGTCGCCCTTGTAGCGCGGCACCCTCGTCCCGTCGACGATCGTTCCGCCCTTGATGTGGATGTCGTAGTCGATCATGCCTAACCCCCCGGCTCGGGTCGAAGTTCTCCCAGGTTAGCGCACACTGTTGACGTCATCGTCAAGTCGGGCTTCGTGAGCCCGGGGCCCGAGTAGTAGCCTGCCCATCCACATCCCACAGCACCCAGGGGGACACGTGAAGGTCGACTACCCGATCATCTCCGCCGACTCGCACATCACCGAGGCGCCGAACACCTACACCGACTACATCGATCCGAAGTACGTCGAGACCGCGCCTCGGGTCGTCGAGACCGAAGACAAGGGTGACCTCTACGTCATCGACGGCATGCGCAGCACGATCCCCATGGGTCTGGTCGCCGCGGCCGGCGTGGACGCCATGGCGCTGAACACCAGAGCCCGGTATTCAGACATCCATAAGAGCGGTTACGACTCGTCCTACCGCATCGCGGACCAGAGCCGCGATGGAGTCTCCTGCGAGGTCATCTATCCGTCGGTCGGCATGGTGCTCTGCAACCATCCCGATTTCGACTACAAGAAGGCCGCGATGGACGCCTACAACCGTTGGATCTCCGAGTACTGCTCGGTCGATCCCCAGCGGTTGCTGGCCCTCGGTCAGACGCCCATGCGCTCGCCCGAGGAAGGCATCCAGGACATCGAGAAGATGAAGGCCATGGGCATGCGAGGCGTGATGATGCCGGGCAACCCGCAGGTCGAAGACTACGACTCGCCGATCTACGACGAGTTCTGGGAGGCCTGCATCGGCCTCGGCCTGGTGCCTTCGTTCCACATCCTCACCAGTTCGACCGACGCACTGAACCGGTCACGCGGTCCGAAGATGAACAACTTCTTGTCGATCATCCGCGGCAACCAGGACATCATGGGCATGTTCGTGCTCGGCGGTGTGTTCGAGAAGCATCCCAATCTCAAGATCGTCTGCGTCGAGGCCGACGCTGGCTGGGCGCCCCACTTCACCTACCGCATGGATCACGCCTGGAAGCGGCATCGCAAGTGGCTGACCGCCAAGATCGACAAGCTGCCCTCGGAGTACTTCAAGGAGCACATCTACCTGACGTTCCAGGACGACTGGGTGGCCTTCGCCAATGTCAACCACATGAACTGGCACCGCCTGTGCTGGGCGAACGACTTCCCCCACTCCGACTCGACCTGGCCCTGGAGCCAAGAGCTGCTCACCGAGCACACCGCTCAGCTGACGCCCGAGCAGCAGCGGGCAATTCTCTGCGACAACACCGCCGAGCTGTACGGCATCGACGTGTCGAAGCTGCCCGCCGGCGGTGACGCGCTGGCTGAGGCCGCGGCCTGACAGCTGCGACACCCGAGATCCCGGGATCGGGACCTGGTCCGCTTGGACCGGGTCCCGTCTCCGTTTTCAGGGTCGGGTCGTCCGTTCGACTCAGGCTGGATACGTGGTGACCTCGGTCGCCTTGAGGCTGGCCCAGACGGCCAGTCCCGGCCGAAGATCCAGCTCGGCAACCGCTGATGGGGTCACCTCGGCCACGAGGGGCATCTGTCCGTCGAGGTGGACCCGCACGCGGTCGCCGTTGATGTCGACGTCGGCCACGGTCGCTTCCCAGAC
>JAXDQG010000393.1:0-4523 GCA_034667945.1 Acidimicrobiia bacterium
TACTCGAGGAGAACGCCGCATACGAGGCCTTCCAGACAAGGGCGGCTCCGACCAGGACGGCTAGCGGGATGCTGACCAGGCTGATGGTCCGTAGGAAACGATCACTCGGTCTACGCACGGAGGGTTCTCCTGGTTCATAGCCATCTGGCTACCGCTGAGTGTGGCCACAGCACGACGCTTCGCGTTCAAGATAACAGACAGACCGGTCTGATCAATAGACCCTACGATGATTCCTACCGACTGTCGGCGATGACCGTGGAGCCTCTCGGCCTCGTGCGTCCCCGGATGGTGTAGGGCCGTGGCTCGTGCGGGCCAGGAGCGTGCTCGCCTGGTGCAAGTCGCAAATCGTCCGAAATGAGTGACGCCTTCTCACCCTCTCTGTGGCCAGCCTGTCCAGATGTCATGCGATGGCGGATGGACGCGTTGATGACGGTGGGTCCTCGCAAGGAGACCTGGCGGCCGGCAGAACCCGAGCCCGACGGACCGCGACACAGTGCGGAAGTCGGCTGCGATGGGTTGCGCGTCGTCCTCGGAGAAGGGCTTGGCACCCCCGACGCGAGGCTCGTATCTCTTGCCGGCGAACTCGACGCAATGGCGGCGCCGCACTTGCTTGTCATCCTGGAACACGTGCTCAGGGACCGGACACGGCCATCCGGCACCTCCGAGCCACGTGGACAACGGGGCTCGCTACACCTCGATCTCCGCGCGCTGTCCTTCATTGACTGCGGGGGTGTCAGGGCGTTGCAGCGAGCCGCAAACCTTGCCGAGTCGCAAGGGGGGACTCTGTGGTTGTGGCACACACAACGCACTACCGACCGGCTGCTCGACCTGCTGGGTCTACCCGGCGTGGCGGGCGGCCCGCGATGCCTGCCCGCCGAATGAACGGCACAATTTCTCCGCATCACTTGCGGTCATTTCTGAATGAGTGGAGCCGCGCGCTGGTGTGACCGCCAAGAGGAAGCGCCGTCGTATCGCTGCCGTGGTCGCGATGTCAGCGTGTGGAGGGGGAAGATCCGAGCAAGCCAAGCGCTCTCGCGCGCTCCACTGCCTGCGCTCGGCGGTGGACGCCGAGTTTGTCGTACACATGACGCATGTGGGTCTTGACGGTGTTGACCGACACGCAGAGCTCACTGGCGATTTCCAGTGCGGAAAGGTTGGTCGGGAGGTAGCGGAGGACACGCGCCTGGCTGTCGGTGAGGGCCTCGTGCAGGTTCTTCGAGCTGTTGTGCATCATCGACGGCTTTGTCGACCCGAGCAGATTCACGATTTGCGTGATCAGAACGCTGTGAGTTGTGTGATGTTCGAGGTGCGCCGCGAGCAGACGCGGTGCCGGGTGGAGCAGGAAGGGGAAAAGCCACCCTTGCGGCTCGGCGAGGTCGAGCGCTCGCTCGAGTGCGCCACGGCAGGCGACCGTGTCGCCGAGTGCGTCCCACGCGATGGCGTCCAGCAGCAGTGCCTGAACCGCCCAGCAGGGATGCTCCACGCAGGCGGACCCGTCGACCACCCGTGCCAGGGTGACGCTCGCCCCCTCCGCGTCCCCCTCCGCCAATCGCAAACCCGCCGCCGCGACCCGTATCTGTCCGCTGTCCTGTTCCGCGCCGTCGAGCTCCGCCAGCAGCTGTTTGGCGCGCTCGATCTCGCCCAGCCTCACGAGAGTCAGCACCACGAGACCCCGAACGGCCAGCGTCCGCGGTTTCACGAAGCGCTCGACGTGCCGTTCGGCGTGCTGGAATGCCCGGAGCGCGTCTTCATCATGGCTGTGCGCCAGCTCGAGGAGGCCGCGACTGGAGTGAAGCATCACTCCGCTTCCGGGCTCGACTTCGGCGCCGACCACGTGCTCGGCCTGGTCGAGCCAATGCTCCGCCTCCTCCAGCCAGCCTTGCATCAGGAACTTGGAGCCGAGCGACGAATAGGCGAGGCCCGCCACTGGGTCGTTGCTCCAACCGTGCTCTCGGGCCAGCTCGATGGCCTTTAGGGAGCGCGCCACTGAGCGAGGAAAGGACTGAAAGCTGTCGACCATCGCCAGATGCACGAGGCCGAGCAATTCGAGATAGGGACGACCGATCCGTCGTGCCAGCGCCACACCTTGGTCGAGGTGTTGCTCGGCTTCTTCCACCCGCGCCGACCAGAACTCTGCGATGCCGAGGCTCAGCAACGTCAGCGGGCGCAAGTCCTCGTTGGCGGTCAGTTGTGCGTCCCTCAGCCCGCCAGCCGGTGTGAGCAGACCTTTCGCTTCCTCGACGGCAGCTGGCAGGTCGCCGCGTTGGCGGGCCAGGCTGAGCCGCAGGACAGCGAGCATCAGCTGTAAGCGGGCTCGCCGGCCCCCGGGCATCGTGGCCGCGCCTCGAGTAGCGAGCTCCAGGTATCTCTCAGAGCGCTCGAGGGATCGCCACGTCAACTCGGCAAAGGCTGTCAGGGCCGCAAGCTCCGCGTCGGCCTCGACGCTGGCGGCCGGAAACGCGGCAAGGATGTCGTGCGCCGTCCCCGCCTGCCCATTCAGCTGGAGACCGAACCAGTTGTCCGACAGCAAGTGGGTGGCCAACGTCCAGTTCCCGGCCGCTTGCGCGTGGCGAATCGCCTCGATGGGGTGTCCGTTGCCCGCATACCAGTCGGCGGCAGCCGCGTGGAGGGCCCCTATCTGGCCGGGCTCGGTTCGCCGTAGCTCGAGGTGCAGCAACTCTGCGAAGAGTTGGTGATAGCGGAACCAGGAACGGCCGGCGTCCAGCGAGACCACGAAGGCGTTGGCCTCCTCCAGCTCCTGCAAGATGCGCTCTCCGCCGGTAGACCCGGTAAGGACATCGGCGAGCCCGCCACTGACCCGGTCGAGAATCGACGTGTAGAGGAGCAGCCGTTTGGTTTGCTCGGACTGGCGATCGAGCACCTCGGCGAGCAGGTAGTCGGCAACCGTCCGCTCGCTGCCGGAGAACTCATCGGCGAACCTGCCGGGGTCGGGGTGCGCCGTGAGCGACAGCGCCGCGAGTCGAAGACCGGCAGCCCATCCTTCGGTGCGTTCGTGCAACCGCGCCACCGCCGAGTCGGACAGCCGGACCCCTGACGCTTCGAACAGGGCCTCGGCCTCGCCGAGCGTGAGGCGCAAATCCGCCGCTCGTAGCTCGGTGAGCTCGCCTTCCAGGCGCAGTCGATGCAGGCCGACGTGCAGGTCATGGCGAGTGGCGAGCACGATTCGAAGCGACGCCGGTGATCGCCGCACGAGCAACTCCAGCTGGCGCATCGCCTCCACGGATCGAAGCTCGTGGAGGTCATCGATCACCAGCCAGATCCGTTCGTCCAGCGTTGCCAGATCCGCGAGCAGGCGTGCCACGACAGCGGAGCCGTCCATATCGGGCGCGGGGGTGAGTCGCCTCACCAGGCCGGTTCCAGGGATCGTTGCGCCGAGTGCGTCGATGACGGAGATCCAAAACCGCTGCGGATCCAGTTCCTCATGCGGTACCGAGACCCAGCCGACTCGGCCCACTACACCGGTCCCCTGAATCCACGACTGCAGGAGGAGGGTCTTTCCGCTCCCCGCTGGAGCAGACACGTGGGTGACACGGCCGGCGCCCGTGAGCCGATCGAACAAATCGTGCCGCGCCACGATGCCGCGTTTGGTGAGAGCCGTCACGGCAGCCATTTGGCCCACAGTTCCTGTATCGGTGGTGACCGCGACACCCCTTGGCCGGGCCGCGTCCACGTGAGACGCGGATGGGCCTGCCGTTCTCACAGTCATGTCATTTCACCCGAATTGTGTGACGGGGTCTCACCCCTTCGGCAGTGATCCTACGCCGAGGGGGCAGAAATCGGCCCGGAGGCTCGTCGCAAAATCTACCTACGCACGCGCCGTCGTCCGAGCCGGACAACAGGTCAAGGAACGAAGAATGATCGACAGTGGCATATGTGAGGCCGCTCGTCGTGGCCGAATCGAACCTCGCCGATCGACTGCATTGTTCGACCCAAGTAGGTGAGGGCGAGATCAAAGAGCCTCGTAATTGCCACCTAAAAGAGTGCCGCAGCTCTGGAGCATCATGTCGGAAACGAGTGAGGTCATTGAAGAGCTCTTGGCGCTGGCATGTGCTCGAGAGCGCACGCTACGCCTCTGGGGACTTGATTGGATCGCCGACGGAGAGAAAGCGCATATCGAGAGCTTGCGGGCGTTGCTCGATGTGTGCTGCCAGGGTGGACCAACCCAGGACCGGCTCGATGAGTGGGCGGTCCGCCACCGCACCGCCTGCCCGGTCGATGGCAGCATCCTGCGAGAGCAACGGGCGAGAGGTGCTCCGGGTGAGGGATGGATCCATGTCTGCCCCGAGTGCCTGCGGTGCTGGGCCCAGGGGACCTGGGTGGCGCTCGGTCAGGCGGCTGTCGAGGCCGAACATGGCTACGGGGTCGTGGCACATTCCCTTGTGCAGCGGTGCATGTCCAGGTTGTGGCCCGGCAGGACCTGAACGACCTGACAGCCGCGCCGGTCTTCGAGTTCGACTGCAGTGAGCTCGAAGACCGGCCAGGGCCTCACCGGCTCACTTGCA
>JAXDQG010000394.1:0-11478 GCA_034667945.1 Acidimicrobiia bacterium
GTCACCGGCGAAAGAGTTGGCGCCACGGAAGAGTTGGTGCCACAGAAGAGTTGGTGCCACAGAAGAGTTGATGTCACGGACGCACGACAGCCCTCATTCGGTCACCGGCTAAACGGTCGCTCCGCGCCTGGACCGTCACAGTCGAATTCGTCACCGGCGAAAGACCGCGTAGAGAGCACCGAGCTGAACAAGCGCACTCCGAATTTCGTCACCGACGATATCGCCGCCTGGAGCCGTCGGATTACATCCCACTTTCGTCACCGTCGAAACCGCCACGGAGCAGAAAGACAGCCACGAATCAGAGAGACAGCCAGAAAGTCCTGCGTAGTGAGGAATTTCTGACACGCTTTCTCTGCAGCGAGAACAACCTCTGCGAGACTGTCACACCCCCTCACTACGATGCATCACATGGAACTTCCCTCCGGTCAATACGCCTGCCAATGGTGCGCCCGCCACTTCGATCGCCCCTGTCCCAATGGTCGCAAGCCCGTCTATTGCGCGCGTACGTGCCGTCAACGGGCCTACGAAGCGCGGCGCCGCTGCGCACTCGTCGCCAACTACCCCCGCCCCACCCTCCACACGTCCAACGCTCCCGCCCGCTACGAAGCCGGAAAGAACCGAAAACTCCTCCACGCCCTTCGGCCCGCCGGTTACGCCGCGCCGAACGGCTTCCGCCCCGCATTGTGTGGTGCCTGGGCCCATCCCATACGTCCCGACTACACCCGCGCCTCCCGTACCGACACGACCTGCCGAACGTGCGATGGCATCGCCGCCCGCCATCCTCCAGCCAGGGTTATCGACCCGCCGACCGACCTCGCCATCATCACTGCCCTGGCCGGCTCGGCCCGGCCCCATGTCCCGGACCTGCCTCCTCCCGTCCAGACGCTCATCAGCTACTGCTGGCCCAGCGAAGGGCTGCAACGATCAGCTAGAAACCTGGCATGACCTTGATCGCGGCGCCCGCCCGTCAACTGGCCTATGTAACGGCCGTCCAGCGGCCGGCGCCGGCATATCTATGGCCGCGGCGGGCCTGAAAGTGATCATGCGGTGGGATCCCTACGAGGCCAAAGGGCGTATGCTCGCTGCAATCGGCGATGACAATGTCGTCGTTGTCATCCACAACGAGCTGTCCCTTGGCATCTCAGCCCCAGTACCGAAGAGGCCTATTTGATCGCTCTGGGACACGAGCGCATGACCGTGCAGATCCGCAACACGGTGAGGGATTAACGGTGGCAGAGCCGGACGAGAACCACATGATCATGCCGCCCAACACGGGCACGGAAACCGACGTTCCCACCATCGGCATCGTCGCCAACCCGGTTTCCGGCAAGGACATCCGCAGGCTGGTGGCCAACGCCGCCACGTCGACGCTGCAAGAGAAGTACACGATCGTGCGTCGGGTCGTCATTGGTGCTGCCGAGGTCGGGGTCCGCCAGTTCTGGTTCCTGCCCGAGCCTCATCGGATCTGCGCACGCGCCATAGAGACCCTCGATCTGCCATGCCGTTACGACCACGTCAGTCTCGACGAGCGCTATGACGAGTCGGACACCGTCCGCACGGTGGCCGCCATGCGTGGGCTCGGTTGCGGGGCCGTCGTCGTGCTCGGAGGGGACGGGACCAATCGAGCTGCTGCCCTCGGTTGGCGGGACGTTCCGTTGGTGCCCATCTCGACGGGCACCAACAACGTCTTCCCCCGGTTCGTCGAGGCCACCGTCGCCGGCGAGGCGGCCGGCCTGGTAGCTGCCGGCCACGTCTCCCTCGACGAAGTGAGCCGACCCGCCAAGGTCATTCAGGTGGAGATCGACGACGAAGCGGACGACCTCGCCCTGATCGACGCCGTGCTGGTCGACGAGAGGTTCGTCGGCTCACGAGCCCTGTTCGATCCGGGCGCCCTACGACTGGCCGTGCTCACCAGGGCCGAGCCGGCGTCGGTCGGTGTGTCCTCAATCGGTGGGCTGTTGTGGCCCTGCCGGGCAGACGATGACAACGGTGTGCTGCTTCGTTTCGGCGCCATCGCCGCGGCTCCCCGCCGTCTGCGAGCCCCGCTCGCCCCCGGCTGGTATGCCGAGATCGGGGTGGACGAGTGCTCTCCGCTCGACCTTGACCGGCCCGTGGAGGTGGTCGGACCGGGCATCTTGGCGTTCGACGGCGAGCGGCAGCGGGTTCTCGCCCCGGGGCAGCGGGCTCGGCTGCGGGTGAAGCGCCAGGGCCCTCGGGTCATCGAAACCGGCACAGCCCTGACGCTGGCGGCTCGCCGGCAGATCTTCGTGCACGAGTCTGTGCGCCGGTGAAGCGATGGGCCACCTACGGCGGTCGAGCACCCCAACCCGCCTGTTGACCCGATCCCACCAGCCAGCTGCTATTGTTCGTTGCGTGGCGCAACTCACTCGTGCGCTCGCCAACCCCCGCCCTCCGGGGCGCCAGCCGAGGAGCGATCTTGGAACAGGTCGACTTCCACTTCGACATCATGTGCCCGTGGGCCTACCAGACCAGCAAATGGATCCGGGAGGTCCGCGACCGGGTGCCGGTCGAGGTCTCGTGGCGGTTCTTCTCACTCGAGGAGATCAATCGCGAGGAGGGCAAGAAGCACCCATGGGAACGCCAGTGGTCCTACGGCTGGGGCATGCTCCGGGTAGCTGCGCTG
Source organism: Acidimicrobiia bacterium (assembly GCA_034667945.1). Lineage (GTDB taxonomy): Bacteria > Actinomycetota > Acidimicrobiia > Acidimicrobiales > CAIXPF01 > JAXDQG01. The sequence goes on from JAXDQG010000394.1 coordinate 2,645, forward strand.
TTGCGCCGGAGCTCGATGGAGCTGTGTGACCGGTTCTACGCGGCCGCCGGTCGTGCCTTGCACGAAGAAGGCCGTAAACCACACCAGCCCAGGGTCGCCGGGCAACTGCTCGCCGATATCGGGATCGATCCCGAACTGGTCGACGAGGCCATAGCGGACCCCACCACGCACGATGACGTCAAAGCCGATCACGATCGGGTCGTGGCGCTGGGCTGCTTCGGTGTGCCCACGCTGGTGTTCCCCGATGGCCAGTCCCTCTACGGACCGGTCGTCACCCCGGCCCCAACCGGTGCGGACGCCTTGGCCCTGTGGGAACTCGTCCGCCTCTATCGCCGGTTCCCCCACCTCTACGAGCTGAAGCGTCCCAAGGCCGCCAGCGATATGCAGCACATCAAGGATCAGTTCACCCCCTATCTCACTGGGCGCGACTGGGAGAGCCGCCAGAAGCCGGCGCCCTGAGTCAGGGCGAGCCGTTCACCCACCCGGAGCCGATTCCGCCAAAGATTGCTCGAGCATCCGGGCGAACGCGCCCACCATGGGCCCGTGGTCACCCTCCATCGAGGCCAGTGCGGCCATCGCATAGTCGAGACCCTGCGGGCGCGGACGTAAGCGGACAAACGGTGGAAGTCCGTAGCGCAGCGCGCACCAATTGGCCCACAGGCGGGCGATACGACCGTTGCCGTTTGCAAATGGGTGGATGCGAATCCACTCACCGTGAACCCAAGCCGTGACCTGCAGCACCAGCAGCACATGCCGCTCGGTCCAGCCCTCGGCGGTGAGGACCTCCAGCTGATCGAGACGGCGAATGAGCTCACGCTCGAAGCGCCGCAACGCAGCGGGTACCTCGCGGGACGGCACCCCCGGCACGTCGCCCACGGCGACCTCGTAGCCGTTCAGCTCGGGAAGGGCCGGATCGCTGTCGCGGATGCCCCCGGCGAAGTAATCGACCGGCAGTGGCACGTCCCGATAAATGGTGCGATGCCATTCACAGGCGGCTGCGACCGAGGGCGGCCGGCCCGCTGACGCCTCCGCAACCAGACCGCGCAGGACCTCCAGCAAGTTCGCCTCGATGGTGGCCAGGTGGCCCCGCGCCTCATCGTCCCAGGCGATCGGCACCCGTCAGGAGCGCGGGGCCGACCTACCGGGGCGACGCCTGGGCTGCTCGGCCGACGATGCGACCGAAAGGCGGCGGGCCATCTCGGTCATCGAGCCGACCGGCCCACCGTCGTCCGTTCCGCTGCCCGAGACCGGCCGTGCGGCCGACTTGGCGCTGCGACGCGCCTTCGTCCCTCCCGCAGCCGCCTTCCCCGCTCCGGCGGCCTTCCCCGCTCCGGCGGCCTTTGCCGCCGCGGCGGCGGGCTTTGCGCCGCCGGTCCGAGCACGCCCCCGGCTCGCCCGTTCACTACTCGCTGCCATGTCTGCGCTGGCCACCCGCCGCGACGGCAATGGCTCGGGCTGCTCCACCTCGGCCTGCGCCAGCTCTCGCAGCGGCTCCTCCACGGCAACTGGGTCCGTCCGGTAGGAGCGCAGATGTGCCAGCACCGACTCGAGCGTGCGCTCCAGCTCGGCAGCCTCCCCCCGCAAGCCCTGGGCGACCAGCCGCTCGGCCAACTCGCTCATGGAGACACCCTTGGCACGCGCCACATCCCGCAGGAGGCGATGCGTGGCCGGGTCACGGAACCGAAGGGTGAAGGCAGCGGTCTCCGTCATGACGGCCATGATAGCAAGTGGGCGAGGTGACGTCACTCGACGAGTTTGACACCAGCGCGGACCAGCTCGTCGTACGCACGGCTCTCGTCTCCGGGCTGGAGCTCCACCGATCGGACGGCCGAGCGGACCACTGCCGTGTCGAAACCCCGGGCCGCCGCGTCCAGGGCCGTCGCCTTGACACAGACGTCACCGGCAACGCCCACCACGAAGACCGAGCGGGCTCCCCGCTCCTCGAGCAGGCCTTCGAGAGCGGTGGCACCCACCTTCCCCGACTTCGGGTCGAGCATCGAGAACCCGGAATACCCATCCTCGCCGTTCACACCCTTGCGTACGACCTCGCCCGCGATTCGGAGCCGGGGGTGCAGTTCGGCTCCCCACGTGCCGGCCACGCAGTGCACCGGCCAAGGGCCGCCATCCGTCACGAAGTGGGGCGTGCGGGGCGGGTGCCAGTCCTGCGTGTACAGGACGGCTCCGCCTTGCTCGATGAACCGATCGATGAGGTCGTTGATGGGCTCGACAACGTCCTCGCCACCGCTCACGTACAGGCCACCGCCTGGATCGACGAAGTCGTTCTGCACGTCCACGATGACGAGCGCGGTGCCCGGGCCGAACGTGTCGGCGCCAGCGGAGCGCTCGCGCCCCTGCGGCTGCCCACTTGGTTCTCCCTGGTCATTCACCCCGGCCATGCGCGCACGGTATCGCCGCTCTCGGCACGCACCAAGGCGGCCGTCACCGCAGCGACAGAGTCAGTCGTGGTCGGAGGCGGACTCGTTGTGGTCGAAGATGCCCAGATCGGCGAAGGAGCGGACGCCCAGGCCGTGCAGCGCCTGCTCGAGCGCACGCCCGATGGACGCCGGCGGACGGTCGCCGTCCTCGTCCCCACCGTCAGCGCCGTCCGCGCCGCCACTGCCCTCAGCGCAGGGGTCGCCCACCGACTCGGTGTCGTGCACCGAAGCGGAGTCGTCCTCGCGCCGGGCGGCGGCGCGCCCCGAGGTGGCCGACTGCCGGTCGACCGCATCAGCATTGCGATCGTGAGCCGGGCCCGTCCGCCGGTCCTGCTCGCGCTCAGCCAAGCGCCTGGCAGAGGCCCCGGACGCCAGCGACGCCCGTGCGCTCTCGATGGCCTCGACCACCGAGCCCAGTTGGTCGACCCGACGTTCGAGCGAAAGGCCGCGCTCGTCGCGGTAACTGAGCTCGCGCTGGAGCGACTCGATGAACTGGTTGCGCAGCTCGAGCTCTTCGGCCACCGGGGCCAGCTCGGCGATGCGCGCCCGGGCCGCGGCCAACTCGGCCCGCAGGGAGCCCATGGCAGTCAACTGCTGCTCGAGCTCGGGCACCCGACTGGCGGCCAGGCCGGTCTGTCGCAACTCGTCGTCCGAGCGGGTCCTTTCCTGCTCGGCGGCAGCCAAGGACGCCTTGAGCTGCGCCTCGATGCGCCGCAGCCGATCGGCCTCGGACCCTGCGGCCTCGAGATGAGCCTCCAGCCGGGCTACGGAAACGGTCAGGTCGCGAACGCTCGATTCGGCGGATTCGAGCTTTCGTCGCAGTGGATCGGCACCTGCGCGACGGCCGAGCAGGAAGGCGATGAGAGACGCCAGCACGACGGCCAGCACGGCCACGATGACGACTGCGACCACGCCCACCTCCTCACACCCCGAACGGCTGGCGACGGCTGTCGACGGCTGTCGACGGCTCTGGACGGCTGCATCGTAGCTGTCCAGAAAGGTCGCAATGGCGAACCAAAATCCCGCCCGGGGCCATCAATTCGCATGACGAAGATCATGACGGAGCGCGCCTATCGGTGCGGCGCCTTGTTGATGAATGACGGGTACCCCCCAACGGGCGGGTCCATCCCGGGCTTTGGCAGTTGGTTCACTCCACGATGCGCAGCACCGGGTCGGGCCGGGCCGGCACCGGCACGTCACCAATCGGCCAGCCGAGGTAGAGCAGTGCCACCAGTTGGTCGCCGGGGTCGAAGCCGCACAGCTCACGGACTTCGGGTACGTCGGTCACCGCCCCCGTCCCCCAGTACGACGCCAGCCCTACCGCTGTCGCACCCAGCAGCAGGTTCTGTACCCCAGCCGCCACGGCATCGCGATTTTCAGCCCTACGCAACGGATCGTCGTCGCCGGCTGAGGCCACCGCCAGCATCACCGGCGCCCGCAGGTACTTCCCCCGCGCCTTGTCGACCTTCGGCGCCGACTCACCCATCCCTTCGAGCCATCGCGCCAATGCCTCACCGAGCTTGGCCCGGGCCTCGCCGGTGATGGCAGTGAACCGCCAAGGCCAGGTGCGCTTGTGATTCGGCGCCCACATCGCCAGACGGCACAACCGCTCGAGCAACTCCGGGTCCACCGGCCGGTCGGGATCCATGCGCAGATTCGTGCGCCGTGCCCGGGCCAAGGCCTCGAATCGATCGAGATCGTCCATGCCGTAAGCTTGCCGCGCTCGGCGGAAAGGGGTCAGGTCGTGTCCGTCAAATTCGTCTGGTTCAACCTCATGCCCTGGCCTTACCTGGGGGACGATTTCCGTAAGAACAACCGGTCCGTATGGGTGGACATCCCAAGTCAGCTGTTCGATCCGGTGAAGGCCAACAAGGTCTACAACGAGTACATGGATCAGCTCGAGTTCGCCGACGACATCGGCTTCGACGGCATCGGCGTGAACGAGCATCACCAGAACGGCTACGGCATCATGCCGTCGCCCAACATCATCGCGGCAGGGTTGGCACGTCGGACATCGAAATCTGCCCTTTGCGTCATCGGTAACTCCATCGCGCTGTACAACCCGCCGATTCGGGTAGCCGAAGAGTTCGCCATGCTGGACTGCATCTCCGGTGGTCGGCTCGTCGCGGGTTTCCCGGTAGGCACGCCGATGGACACCAATTTCTGCTACGGGCAGATCCCGGCGCTGACGCGCGAGAAGTATGCCGAGGCGCACGAGCTCATCATGCGGGCCTGGCACGAGGATGAGATCTTCGCCTTTGACGGCAAGTTCAACCAGCTGCGCTACGTCAACTGCTGGCCGAAGCCGATTCAGAAGCCCAATCCACCTATTTACATCCCGGGTGGCGGCTCCATCGAAACGTGGGACTTCTGCCTCGACAACGATTACAACTACAGCTACTTGTCCTTCAACGGCTACAAGGGCGGCCAGGCCCTGATGGATGGGTATTGGGAACGGGTCGCCCAGCGCGGTGACCGCGACGAGTCACCCGGGCGAGCCGCCTTTGCGCAAATCTTCTGTGTGGCCGATTCCGATGCCGAGGCAGAGCGGCTCTATTCCGAGCATCTCCTCTACTTCTTCAATCGCTGCCTGCATGTCTATCCCGGTTTCTCCGATCCTCCGGGTTACCGCACGCTCGACACCATCAAAGCCGGCAAGCTGAACCAGCTGCGCAAGGAAGCCCTCGAGATCTTCCGCAATGTGACCTGGAAAGACCTCGTCGAGGGTGGTTTCGTCATTGCAGGCTCTCCCGACACCGTTCGCGAGCGCACCGAGCACATGGTGAAGTCGCTCAGGGTCGGCACGGTGTTCTGCCTGTTGCACATGGGCAACATGCCGGACTGGAAGACCCGCTACAGCACGCAGCTGTTCGCCGAGAAGGTGCTCCCCCACGTGCAGGACGTCTGGGGCGACGAGTATCCGGACTCGGACACCCGATGGTGGCCCCGGCCGCTGGAGGATCGTGTCCGGCCCGACGGCCCGGAGGCGCTCAGCCACGCCCGCCGCCGCGTCGACCCCACGCTGGCCAACGGCTTCGGCCCTGCGGCGGGCGGAGGTGCCGCCTGATGTCCGCCGAGGTCCGCGCCATCTCCACCCGTCGCGGCGTCGACGGCAAGGTGCACGTGAGAGGCAGTGGTCACCCACTCGTCTGGTTCCACGGCGCCGGGGGACTCTTCCCGACCGAGCCGCTGCTCGACGGGCTCTCGGCCGACTACCAGGTCTTCGCCTGCGAATGGCCGGGCTTCGGCGAAGAGCCCACCGAAGGCAGCCTCGAGGACATGTTGGACTTCGCCCTCCACGGCTGGGACGTGATCGAGGCCCTCGGCCTCGGCGATGCCCGCCCCCACCTGGTTGGACATTCGATGGGGGGCATGATCGCCGCCGAGATGGCCGCCATCAACCCGCGCGGGCTGTCCAAGCTGGTGCTGGTGTCCGCCGCCGGGTTGTGGCTGGATGAGCACCCGGTGCCCGACATCTTTGCCATGCTGCCCTTCGAGTTGGCCGACGTGCTGTTCGCCAACTCCGCTCGGGGCGAGTCGTTCCTGTCAGGCGGGGCGGACTTCTCCGACGACGAGGCACTCAAGACCCTGCTGATCACCAATGCCCGCCGCCTCGGCACTGCGGGCAAGATCCTGTTCCCGGTGCCCAACCGGCGTCTGTCCAAGCGGCTCTACCGCCTGAGCAATGCAACCCTGGTGCTGTGGGGTGCGCAGGACAAGTTGCTGGCGCCGGCCTATGCCGACCGCTTCGCCAGCCTCATCGAGAACGCTGCGGTGCAGCTCATCCCGGACGCAGGGCACATGCTGCCCTACGAACAGCCAGTAGCCGCCACCGCGGCCATCAAGGCCTTCCTGGGCTGAGCCGATCCTCCAGCAGCCGCTTGGCACTCGGGGCGGCCGCCGCGCCCACCCGCTCGGGCTCGTCGAGCTCAACGGCCTCGTCGCCACCGAGCATCGAGAACAGATCATCGGCGAGGTCAAGCGGGTCCACGCCCGCCAAGCGGTCGATCGACTCGAACATTCCTGACATGGCCGCGCCCATCTGCAGCAGGAGGGCGAGACGGCGGGCGGGGTCGTCCGTGCCCTGGCTGAGGCGGCCGAGGTGCTCGATCAGACGGATGCATCGATCGGCGCCGGGCAAGGCGATGGTCCCGACCAGAACGACGACCTCGTCACGCGCCCAGGCGAGATTGCCATCAACCCGTTGTCGCACCACGTCATCCGCCATGAACGAGGTCTCGGCAGGCCTCGATGGGGACTTGAGCGCCGATTTGGGCGAAAGTCCTGCTGATGGCCCCGAAAGGCGGGGACGGACTTGAGCCGGCGCCGCCGGACGACGACGATCGCGGCTCATGTCGCGTATGGCGCCGGACACCCTCGAACAGTTCCTACAGCAGCCGCACGTAGGAGTGCTGGCCACCCTGCGGCGAAGCGGAATGCCGTACACCGTTCCGGTCTGGTGGCTGTGGCACCAGGACGCGTTCTGGCTGACCGGCACGACCAGCCGTGTCTGGTGCCGCCAGCTGCGCCACGATCCGCGGGCTTCACTGTGCGTGGAGGCCACCGTCCCGTTCACCGGGCATTTCGGCGTCGATGGTCACGCGACCGCCCACGAGCCGCCCGACTTCGACATCTGGCCGATCTCCCGCCTGCTGGTGGAGAAGTACGTGGGGCGGGGCGATTCGGCCAATGCCGGCGCGGTCGAGGCCTTCTTCGCCAACATGCAGACCGAGCCGCGCATGCTCTTCCGGCTGGAGCCCGAGGACCGCAAGAACAGCATCCGAGCAATCGACCTCACGGTCTACAGGGGCAAACGAGCCGACCGGGCCTTCCAGGGGGATCATTCGCCGGCGAGCTGAGCGGCAGGCGCTCTTCCGCCAAGCGCATGTTGCCGCCCAGCCGGCGTCAGAGCTCGTGCGGCATTCGAGCTCGGGGCGAGCGGAAGAAGTGGACCGGTGAGTAGCCGGCGAGGTTCGAGACGCGGTCGGTGTAGAGCCAGGCGTATTGCTCGACCTGGGCGCCGAAGCCCGACAGCTCGGTGCCCGCCTTGAACAGGGAGCCCCAATAGGGATGGAAGGCGGAGTCGACCCGGGCCTCGAGCTCGTCACGCTCGGCCTCCAGCAGGCGGGCCCGATCGACCAGGCGATCGACCGCTCGCGAGCGCACCGGCAGTGCACGGAGCTCGTCGTGGAGAAGTTGCACCTCGGTGTCCAACTCATCGATACGAGCCAGGTCGTCGGCATGGTCGCGCTCGGCCGAGAGCTCATCGGTCAGCTCCTGGATCACCATCAGCGTGCGCCACCCGCTCTCGACGTTGGCCCGCAACACATCGCCGTAGATGTGATCGCCGACGTAGAGCACGCCGTAGCCACCCACACCGACCAGCTCCTCGAACGTCTGCCGATTGCCCCCCTGGTACACCCGGCCTCGACGGAGCTCGACCACTGGGCGCTTGGGGTCCTCGACGTCGATGAAGGGCTGGTCGCCCACGAAGAACGCCGGCTTCGCAGCGGCGGTGACCACGACGTCGAAGAACTGGCGCCACGAGCGGTAGCCGGGCAACAGGTCGTCGAGCAGCCGGCCCATGACCTCCTCCGTGGTGCCCGACCCCGAATTGGTCAGCAGGAACAGCCGCTTGCCCGAGCTGCGCAGCCGGTGGAGGGCGGTCGCCAGCCGTGCGTCCACCGTCACGAACCGACGAAAGTCGGCGAGGATCTCCTTGTAGATCTCTCCGGACCCATGCGCGGCATCCGCCGCGGACCGCACGTCGTCGTAGAGCCGGCGGTAGTCCTCGACCCCATCACGTCGCTCGAAGAAGTCGATCAGCGCGGCATACACGGCCACGTCCGACATCGAGTAGAGGGTGTCCGCCCAGCGGAAGTGCAGGGTGCCAGGCCGGGGCCGCGGCCGGGTCTCGTAGAGGGCCCGCCGCTCGTCTCGGGAGAGGCGTCGAAGACCGTGGTACGCCACCTTCACATAGCGGTAGCGGTCCATCTTGAGGATGTTTCCCCGGGCGAGATCGACCAGCAGGCCGCGGATGCCGAAGTTGGGTGGACAGTCGAGCTCGACCAACTCCGGTGGGTATCCCCTCTCCACCAGTCGGCGGAGCGTGGCCCGGACGGCGGCCTCCTCCATCTCCCGCTGCTGGTAGGCGGCCAGCGTGTAATCCATGTCGAAACCGACCAGCGAGACCTGGTCGAGGCGCAGACTGCGACAGCAGTGGATGCGATTACCGGGTTGAGGCAGGGCAGCGGCGGTCACGGCCGGCTCCACCAAGCGGTCTGGGCCGTCGACGCGGCCCGGACGCCGGCTGGATCGGTCCAGCTCCGGATCGTCAGATACCGGCGGTGGCCGCTCGGACGCCTCGGACCTCGCACGCCCCCAACAGGCTGACGATCA
>JAXDQG010000395.1:0-5508 GCA_034667945.1 Acidimicrobiia bacterium
GACGTCGATGCCGAAGCGGGGACAGACCGACCCCAGCAACTGCAGGGTCCCCCCGTACATCTGGCGTTGGGCGACGATGTGGCTGCCCCGCCCGCACAGGCCCAGAACGACGGCACTGATGGCGCCCATGCCCGAGGCGAACGCCAGCGCGGCTTCGGCCCCCTCGAGGGCGGCCACCGCGTCCTCGAAGCCCCGGACCGTGGGGTTGCCGTGGCGGGTGTAGAAGGTCGGCGTCCGGGGCGTCGTCGCCAGTCGGCGGGTGTCCTTCGGCGCGACCTCGAAGGCGGACGTGGCCCACAGGATGGGGGCGAGCGCGCCGCCATTGTGGGTCCGGCCGGCCCGGACGGCCACCGTCTCGGGAGCCTCCCGGCGGGGCTCGGCGGGTTCGTCCCGATTGTCGGGCGAGGGGACGGCGGACGGGCGGGGGGAAGGGTCGGGGGTGCTGTCGGGGGAGTCGGTCACGGTGCCTCCTGGTCACCAACCGGGAACGGACCGGCGGCCGGCCGGCGCGGCCGCACGGCTGCGGCCTCGGACACTTGGTTGCTCCTTTTGGGGGAGCCACATCCCGCTCACGCGGTTAGCACCTTGGGTGTCCGTCCCAGGTTGCCGGGCCCGGCAAGCCGGGCCGCTCTTGATGTCGCGGGATAGTCAACTCCGGCCTGCTGACCACCGTCAAGCCGAGAGCGCGACGTCCGGCAGCCCGTCACCCACGCGTACTGCCAATAACGCTGGGAGTGCTCCGGACACGTGCAGCGGTGCGACTTCCGGTGAGATGGCCCTATTCGGCGAGCAGATGAAGCGGCCCACGCGTAACGTCCGCGCCATGACGATGTTCAAGGTTGGCGATGTCACGGTTGATCGGATCGAGGAGGAATACGGACCCAAGTTCCCCATCGACATGATGGTGCCGTCGTTCACGATGGACCTTGTGGACGAGCACGGGCCGGCCGAGTTCGCGCCCCACATCGACCTCGATTCGCAGTTGGCCAAGGTCAGCGTCCACACCTGGCTCGTCCGCACCCCGCGCTCGACGATCCTCATCGACACCTGCAACGGCAACCACAAAGAGCGTCCCAACATGCCGGACATGGGCGGGCTCGACACGCCCTGGCTGCAGCGGCTCGAGGCTGCCGGCGTGAAGCCGGAAGACGTCGACTACGTCATCTGCACGCATCTTCACCTTGACCACGTGGGCTGGAACACCTCACTGGTGAACGGCGAATGGGTGCCCACGTTCCCGAATGCCAAGCACGTGTTCAACCGGACCGAGTTCGAGTTCTGGCGCCCCGACAACCCGGCGTCCGCGCCGCTCGAGTTCAACGCGGGTGTGTTCGACGACTCGGTGCTGCCCATCTTCGACCGGGGTCTGGCCGAGCTGTGGGACGGTGATCACGACGTCGACGAGGTCTTCCACCTGGAGATGGCACCAGGCCACACACCCGGCAACGCCGTTGCCTGGCTGGAGTCGCGAGGCGAGCGGGTGTGCTTCGCCGGCGACACCATGCACAGCGCCGTCCAGGTGTACGAGCCCGGCTGGAGCAGCGGGTTCTGCGTCGACAGCACCGAGTCAGCCGCAACCCGCAAGCGCCTGCTCGACAGGGTCGTCGAGAAGAACGCCATCCTCGCGCCGGCCCATTTCTCGGCTCCGCACGCCTTCCGGGTCATTCCGAAGGGCGACAAATTCGCCGTGCAGGGCGCTGTCTGACACCTGATTGGCGTGAACGAAGCCGGTGAACGCGAAGGTGCCGACGCCAACCTGGCGTCGGCACCGTGCTCGAACTGATTCGTGGTGTTGCCGGCCGTCTATCTCAGCGACCGGGCTGGGGGACGATGCGCAGATACGGCTTGGGGGCCTTCCAGCCATTGGGGAACTTTGCCTTGGCATCCTCATCGCTCACCGCACCGGCGATGATCACGTCGTCGCCCTGCTTCCAATCGGCCGGGGTGGCTACCGAGTAGTTGGCGGTGAGCTGCAGCGAGTCGATGACCCGGAGGATCTCGTCGAAGTTGCGACCGGTGGAAGCCGGGTAGGTGATGCTGAGCTTCACCTTCTTGTCGGGGCCGACGACGAACACCGACCGGACCGTGTTGGTGTCGGACGCGTTGGGATGGATCATCCCGTACAGGTCGGCAACTGTTCGGTTGGGATCCCCGATCATCGGGAAGTTGACCGCGTGGCCCTGGGTCTCCTCGATGTCCTTCTCCCAGCGCTCATGGGAGTCGACCGGGTCGACCGAGAGGCCGATGACCTTGACGTTGCGCTTCTCGAACTCGGGCTTCAGCTTGGCCACGCGCCCAAGCTCGGTGGTGCAGACCGGGGTGAAGTCCTTGGGATGGGAGAACAGCACGCCCCAGGAGTCGCCCAGCCAGTCATGGAAGCGAATGTGTCCTTGGGTGGTGTCGGCCTCGAAATCGGGGGCGACATCGCCGAGCTGTACGGCCATGTGTGCGCGCTCCTTGCTCACAGTGAATCTGAGTTCGGTGAATCCTGAGTTGAGAGGTCGACAATAGCGGGTGCCCGCCTGCAAGCCAGCGCTGGGACCCGACGCCGGGCCCGCGCTGACCCGGATCACTCCAGGGCGCCGGCCTTTCGCAGCTCAGCGATGTCGGCGGCGCCGAGGCCGAGCACCTCCGCCAACACCTCGTCGGTGTGCTGACCCATAAGCGGCGCCGCGAAGCGCACGTGGTCGGGTGACTCCGCCAGCCGCCACGGGATACCGGCGTGCACCCTGGTCCCGACTTCGGGATGCGGCAGGCGTTCGAGGAAGCCGCGGGCCTCGAGATGCGGGTCTTCCGCCAGCTCCCTCGGATTGAGGGATGGGAAGGCGGCCACGCCGGCTGCCTGGAGGCGACGGGTGATCTCCCAGCGGTCGCGTTCGACCGTCCAGGCAGTGAGCAGCTTGTCGAGCTCGTCCTCGTGCGACTTGCGGGCCTCGGCGCTGACAAAGCGGCTGTCGGCCGCGAGCCGCCCTTCACCCGACTGAGCCGCATCGATCACTGCGCACAGCGCCTGCCACTCCCCCTCGGTGGCGCAGGCGATGGTGATCCACTGGTCTTCACCCTGGCAGCGGTAGCAGTTGTACGGCGCCCAGCGCTCGTCGCGATTGCCCCGGCGAGGAGGCTGCTCACCGGTGAGCTGCCAGGTCATCCAGCTCTCGACGGCATTCACGGCGGTGGCCTCCCACAGCGATACGTCGATTCGCTGTCCGCGTCCGGTGCGCCGCCGGCCGATCAGCGCGGCGACGATGTGCAACGCGGCCTGGATGCCCGCCGCTGGGTCACCAAGTGAGATTCCCAGCTCGCGGGCCAGCCCATCGTCTTCATAGCCCGTCACCGAGGCCAGGCCGGACAGGGGGCCGGTGGTCGGGCCGTAGCCAACGTACTGCCGGTAGTCGCCCGTCTGCCCGTACCCGGAGATCGACGCCACGATGATGTCCGGCCGCAGGGCGTGCAAGTCCTCGTAGCCAAGGCCGAAGCGGTCCATCACGCCGACGGCGAAGTTGTCGACCACCACGTCGGCCTCGACGGCGAGCCGTTTCGCCAGATCCAGCCCGCGGGCGTCGCCGAGGTTCAGCGTGACCGACCGCTTCCCCTGGCTCCACTGATTGAAGTAGCCAGAGGTGTTGAGCGTGGGTTCGACGCCCGGAGGATGGAACGGCAGACGACGGCCGAGGCACGGCCGGCCCGGTGTCTCCACCTTGATGATGTCTGCGCCGAGATGGGCGAGCTGCAATGTGCAGAACGGGCCCGCCCACACCCAGGTGAAGTCGAGCACGCGCACGCCATCGAGCGGCCTCGTGCGCCGGGCTCGTCGCATGGCGGCGGTTGTTCTTGCGCTCTCGCGTACCGGCGGCGGCTCGGGCGCGAAGCTCTCACCCCGGTGCTGGTCGAGGTTCGGGGCCGGTCGACGAATCTGCCAGCTGGGCTCCGAGAGCTTGGCGGGGGCCCCGAGGTGGGTCAGCCGGCCGGCAACCGGGTGCTCGACCTCCACGAAGAAGCCGCGCTCACGTAGATGGCCTTGCGTGGCCAGTTCGGCCATCGTGAACACCGGGGCGAAGGCAATGCGGCGGGACTGACCCTCGTGGAACAGTTCCTGCACCGAGTGCGTGCGGGTCCACTCCTCGACAAGTGGCAGGAGCACATCCGCGTTCTCGTTGCGACCGGCAGCTGTCGCGAAGACCTCCCAGGTGGCCCACTCCGGGGTCCCCATCAGGTCGACCAGGCGCTCCCACTGGTCCTGCTCCACGGTGACCAGGAAGATCTGGCCGTCCCGGCAGTCGAAGATCTTCCAGGGGTTCAGGGTGCGGACACCGAAGCGGTCGGCGCTGAACCCGGAGTACGTCCAGCCGATGAACCCGGCCTCCAGCATGGAGACCACGTGCGACTGGATCGAGAAGTCGATGGATTCGCCGTGACCCGTGCACAAGGCCCGGTCGACGGCGGCGAGGGTGGCTATGGCCGCGCCCGTGGCCGCCTGGAATGTCGCCTGGTGGCCGGCCGGTCGCAGCGGTGGCTGGTCGGGCCGTTCGGACGCGCCCGGCGAGAGCCAGCCCCAGCCCCCTCCGTGGATGACGGTGATCTCCTCCGCCCGGTAGCCGGCATACGGTCCGGTCTGACCGAACGGCGTTATGGCGCAGACGGTCAGGGACGGGTTCTTCCTGCGCCGGGCTGCCCAGGCGTCGCAGCTGGCCGGGTCGACATCGTCGTGCAGGACGACGTGGGCCTCGGCGGTGAGCCGGTCGACCAGGTCGTCGCCGTCCCGGCCGCTCGGCCGGATGATCGAGCGCTTGTTGGTGTTGAGGCCCAGGAACAGGCCGCTGCACTCGGGATCGTCTTCGTGGTCCGGGTGGAACGGGCCCCGGCGACGGGCCAGGTCACCCTCGGGCGGTTCCAGCTTGATGACGTCCGCACCCAGGTCACCGAGCAACTTTCCCGTCCAGGCGGTGGCCACCCCCCGGCCGGCTTCCAGCACGCGAACGCCCTGCAGTCCACTCACGCGGCCGGAGCGTAGTTCGGTCATGGCACTACGCTCGCCCGACCATGGAGGGCGAGCCGGTACCGCCGGCGGACGCAGGGTTACCGGCTGTATCTGTGGGCGACGGTTTGATCGTCGACGCGGTTGGTCGGGCGGGCTGCTGGTGGGCCGGGGCCGACGCCGAGTACCGGCGTTACCACGACGAAGAATGGGGCCGGCCGGTCACCGATGACGTGCGGTTGTTCGAGAAGCTGTGCCTCGAGGGGTTCCAGGCAGGGTTGTCCTGGCTGACGATCCTGCGGAAGCGGGAGAACTTCCGTCGGGCGTTCGCGGGATTCGACCCGGGTGTCGTGGCCAACTTCGGGCCTGACGACGAGGCTCGGTTGATGGCGGATGTGGGCATCGTGCGCAACCGGGCGAAGATCGCTGCGACCGTGAACAACGCGGGGCGTGCGCTGGAGCTGATCCAGGCGGAAGGGTCACTGGCTGCGTACCTGTGGCGCTTCGAGCCTCCTGAATCCGCGCGTCCGCCC
>JAXDQG010000396.1:0-3054 GCA_034667945.1 Acidimicrobiia bacterium
ACGAGTACCGGGGCGTGGTCAAGGTGAAGGTCGGCCCGATCACCGCTCAGTACAAGGGCAAGGCCACCTTCGTCGAGAAGGACGACGCGGCCAAGAAGGCGGTGCTCAAGGCCGAGGGTCGCGACTCGCGGGGTCAGGGCAACGCTTCCGCGCTCATCACCGCCCAGCTCACGGAGGCGGGTGCCGGGCGCACGAAGGTCGTGGTCAAGACCGATCTCACGGTGACCGGGAAGGTCGCCCAGTTCGGGCGGGGTGTCATGGCCGACGTCAGCGAGAAGCTGCTCGGGCAATTCGTCTCGAACCTCGAGAGCAAAGTCCTCTCGCAGACCCAGGGAAGCAGCCAGTCGGCCGCAACCGGCGCCCCCACGCCCGCCGCAGCCTCTACACCCGCCGCAGCCCCTACGCCGGCGGCGGCGGCCGCGCCAGCCAGCACGGCCGCCGTACCCAGCGCCCCGGCCGGGGCCGCCACCGCCACATCCCCCGCGCCGGCCCCCGGCAGCCAGGGCCCCACGCCGACTGCCCCCACCACCGCCACCACCGGTGCTGCGCCGGCGACGGGCCCCAGCGCCAGCCCAGCTGCGCCCAGCGGCCCCGCCCCCTCCGGTGCCAACAACGGTGCCCAAAGCGGCGTCCGAAAAATCACTCCGACGGATCCCGTCGAGCCGGTCAACCTGCTGGAGGCCACCGGCGCACCGCTGGTCAAACGGCTTGCACCTGTGCTGGGTGTGGTGTTCGTGCTGTGGGTGCTGGCCCGCCTGCGCAGACGGCACCACTAGTCGGTGGCGATGCCGGTTCCCGGTCCCCACATCTCCATCGCCGAGCATGCCGGTTCCCCAGATGAACGCGAGCGGGCCCAGCGCGACCACGATGCCGTGGCCCGCCTGCTTGGACGGCGGCCCCAAGGTGCCTTCCAGGTCGTGGTGCGGGATGAAGACGGCGAGCCCGTAGTGATACGCAACGTCGCCCTGCTCGATGATGGAACGCCCATGCCCACCCGCTACTGGCTCGTGGGTCGGCCACAGTCCGTGGCGGTCAGCCGGCTCGAGACCAGCGGCGGCGTGCGTCGGGCCGAGGCCGAGGTAGACCCGGTTGCGCTCGCCTCCGCACACGCCCGCTATGCGGCCGAGCGTGACCGTGAGCTGCCCGAAGACTGGTCGGGACCACGTCCATTTGGTGGGGTCGGCGGTACGCGCCGGGGCGTCAAGTGCCTGCACGCGCACTACGCCTGGTATCTCGCCGGAGGTGACGATCCGGTGGGCCGGTGGGTGGCCGACCGGCTGAAGGCCGAGGCCGCGGCGGCTCCAACAGGTGCGTCCCGGGGTCGTCGTCCAAGCTCGGCATGAGCGCGGTAGCCGCCATCGACATCGGCTCTACCAGTGTCCGGCTGCTGATCGCGGACGGCCAGTCTGAGCTGGAGCGTCGTACGACGATCACCCGTCTCGCCGACGGCATCGACCGTCGGGGCAGCGTGGATGACCAACGGGCCGAGGCCACCCTCGACACGCTTCGCAGTTACCGCGAAATGTTGCGCGCCCACGGTGTAGAGCGGGTCAGGGCCATCGCCACGTCGGTCCTCCGGCGGGCCCGTGACGGAGAGGCCTTCCTCGACCGGGTTGCCGAGGTACTCGGCGTGCGCCCCGGGGTGGTTTCCGGCGAGGAAGAGGGCCGCTTGGCCTTCGCGGGCGCGACCGCCCGGCTCGGGGCCGACCGAGGACCATTCGTGGTCGTGGACCTCGGCGGCGGCTCCTGCGAGTTCACGACCGTTGAAGGGGTGTTCTCGGCCGAGTTCGGCGCCGCCCGCCTGACCGAACGGTGGGTCTGCCACGATCCTCCCCAGCCCGAAGAGCTCGTGGCGTGCCTGTCGGTGGTCGAGGCGCACTTGGACGACGTCCGCCGTGAGCTGCCCGAGGTCGATGAGGCCAAGACCTGGATCGGCGTCGGCGGCACGTTCTGCACCTTCGGGGCCGTCGACATCGGCCTCGAGCCCTACGACCGTCAGCGGGTGAACGGCTACGCCCTGAGCAAGGACGCGGCGGAGGACGTCTACCGCACGCTGGTGACCGAGTCGCTCGAGGAGCGCGTCGAGAACCCCGGCCTCCCCGCCGATCGGGCCCAGGTCATCGTCGGGGGCGCCTGTGCCGTGGTCGAGATCATGAGGTTCTTCGCGCTCGACGAGATCATCATCTCTGACGACGACCTGCTCGACGGCCTCGTGGCCGGCCTCACCCAGCAGGTTGGACCGTAAACGCCGACGGCATCCCGCTTCGCCAACCGGTCGTCAGGTAGAAGGCTCGGCAGGCGTCCGCGGCCGGCCGCGCGCTGAGCCGTCACGACTACGATCCCCCACCGTGCCGCTCACCGATCGTGTCCTGATGGGCCCCGGCCCCTGCAACCCATACCCCGAGGTCATCGCGGCGTTCGGGCGGCCGGTGCTGGGACATCTCGATCCGGATTTCATCGCTGTGCTCGACGAGACGTGCGCCCGGCTTCGCCAGGTCTTCCGCACGGACAATGCCCTCACCTTCCCCATCAGCGGTACCGGCTCGGCCGGGATGGAAGCGGCGTTCGTCAACTTCGTCAAGCCCGGCGACCCAGTGGTGATCGGCGTGAACGGGGTCTTCGGCGAGCGCATGTGCGACGTGGCGTCCCGCTGCGGAGCCAAGGTCGTGCGGGTGGAGGCCCCCTGGGGTGAGCCCATCTCCCCTCAGGACCTGCTCGACGCCCATCCCTCGCCGGCCATCATCGCCGTGGTCCACGCCGAGACCTCCACCGGCGTGCGCAACGACGTGGCTCCGCTGGCTGTCGGCAAGGGCGATGCGCTCCTCCTCGTCGACTGTGTGACCTCGCTCGGTGGCATTCCGGTCGAGGTCGATGGGTGGGAGGCCGACATCGTCTATTCGGGCACCCAGAAGTGCCTCGGCGTGCCGCCCGGCCTGGCGCCTCTGACGATCTCGGACCGGGCTCGCGAGCGCATCCTGCCCAAGCCGGCCTCCTGGTATCTGGACCTCAACATGATCGCCCGGTACGTCACCGGCGAAGGTGCCCGGGCCTACC
>JAXDQG010000397.1:0-7696 GCA_034667945.1 Acidimicrobiia bacterium
ACCTTCTCGGGGAACGAGACGATCAGGTGCCGGCCGAGTGCTTCGGCCACGCGGGCGAGCGTATCGATCCGGTTCTTCGCGCCGCCGCCTTCCTCGAGACGTGAGATCACCGACTGGGTGGTGCCCATCCGCTCGGCGAGTTCGCGCTGGCTGAGCCCCGCGCCGGTGCGCAGGTCGTAGATCAACTGTCCGAGCGCGAGGTCGTGCTCGACCTCGGCGCGCACCTCAGCGCTCGGTTCCCGGCGCTTGTTCTTGGCGTCGTCCCAGCGGGAATAGTTGGCCATCGTGGTCTCCTTCACGGGTTGGTCCGAGCGCAGTCCTCGGCGGCTGTGCGTGCCCGGGCGATCTCGGTGCGTTCGTTGTTGCGTTGCTTGCGGAACGTGGTCAGCAGCACGATCCGACCGTCCCTGGTGAAGCGGTAGGTGATCCGGCGTGCGGTCGGGCCGAGCGTGAACCGCAGCTCGAACAGACCATCGCCCATGCTCCTCGACAACGGCATCCGAGCCGTCGACCCGAGAGCAAAGAGCCGGTCGATCACAACGACCACCCGGTCCCACTTGTCATCGTCGAGCGTGTCCATCCCACTGGACGATCTCGTCGTGCAGTTCGACGTCACTCACGCAAGGAGGAGTATCGCACGGATGCGATGATCGCACAACCGCGATCATCGCACTCGCCCTCGAGTCTGCATCGCTACAGTTCGAGGGTGCTCCTCTCCTGGCAGCGCCCGATGACCCGGGGCATCCAGTCTCCTGTCGTGCGCTTCGGTGAGGAGTCACAGGCGCCCGGGGCATGGGCCGGCCGAAGGCCGATGTTCGTCGGCGACGAGCCCGTCTTCGAGTTGTCGTTCTGGTGCGGCAACGGCGCCCATATCCACGGCATGCAGACCGGCTTTAGGCCGGTCGGCTGGCCGCTGCATCTTGGCTGAACCTGTGCCCAGGGCTGTGCGCGGGTTCCACTGCCGGGCGCCCGCCGTTCCGAAGCGACCCGGCTCGCGGTCCTCGGGTTTGCTGAGCGGCGCCATGTGCGGGACGTGAAGTCAGCGGCCCCGGATGACCTCTTGCATCGATTCTTTGGGAGCGATTCTGGGAGCAGTTGCTCGCGAATACCGGAAACCGACTGTGGACAATCACGGACGCTCCCTGTACCGTGACCTGGTAATTCATCGACGGCGATAGTCTCCCATGGACTATTCCGAGGTGCATGACGCGCAAGAGGTCAGGGTTCGACTCCCTTACGGCCCAGCGCAAAAACCCGGTCAAGCCCCCTCTTCGGAGGGGCTTCTTCGATTGTCAGGGTCCGTTCGGAGCCGTTCTCGGACCCATTCGCACCGAATGCTTTTACCCGATCCCTGTTCCAGTGGCTCGGCGGGATTGGGCGGACCGCTCACCGCCGAGGAGATCGACGAGGCGTTCAACCCGCTCGACTTTCAGCCGTCGGCGAGCGGTCCCAGTGTGGGACAGGGCGCTGGCAGCTGAGCGGCCCGCGCTGGTCGAGGCGATCGTTGACCCGGCAACCCCGCTGCTTCCACCTTCGTTGAAGCCGGAATTTCTCGAGAAGATCAAAGTCGCCGTGAGGGCGGAGCAATCCGAGCTCGCGCGTCAAGCGCTCCAGGCACTCGAGCGCGAGCTCAGCATGCAGCCGTGAATGACCGGAAGGGTCGGCTCACTTCAGGCCAAGGGCCCGCAGCGATTCACCGTCGTGGACGGAGTCGCGTTTGGCTCCGGCCGGCAGCGCGGTCGCGCCCGGCGTCTTCTGGAACGGGTCGACCAGGCCGATCGAGTCGGCGAACGCCCGGATCTCCGGGACGACGTAGGTCCCGATGAGCTCGAGGCTACGCATCCGGTCCTCGTTGCTGGCAGTGCCCTGTGGGCCGAAGAAGATGAAGATCCCCGGCCGCAGCGCGGTCAGCACTGTTTTGAGCATGGAGACGACCGTGTCGGGCGTGCCGTAGATCAGCTGGTGGTTGTACTTTCCGCGCTCCAGCGCCTGTTCGGCCTTCATCCTCTGGCTCTCGTGGCTCTCCGGGCTCGAAGGCGTGATCTGGCCCATGAGCTTCTCCCGGCTGACCCCGAGCCACGTACCGCCGGGCTGGAGCTTCGCCAACTTCTGGTTCGCAGCCTTGGAGTTGTAGCCGGGCGGCAGGGCGTGCTCGGGCCGGGAGAACGCCCCCTGGCCGCCGGCCCAGACGTAGCCCTTGGCCAGCTCCTTGGCCTTCTCCTCGGTGTCGGCGCACACGGTGGCGGCCAGGTACCCGAAGTTCTCAGGCCCCGCCTGGAACCCGTGCTCAGCCGCCGAATTGGCGTACTTGTCCCACAGGCCGCAGGTGGGCCCCAGCGCCGTCCCGAGCCCGATGTAGGGGTAGCGGTGCGCGGCCGCCCACTCGATCGTCTCGGGTGACAGCACTCCCGGGATCCACATCGGCGGGTGCGGCTTCTGGTATGGGAGCGCCCACGGGTTCACGTGCCGGTAGTGGAAGTGCGTGCCCTCGTAGCGCCACGGCCCGGGCCGGGTCCACGCCTGGATGATGAAGTCGTGGGCCTCTTCGAACATCTCCCGGTTGTAGGCCGGGTTGGCGTTGTTGAAGAACTGCTCCGAGCCCGCACCCCGCACCCAGCCGGTGACCAGACGGCCCCGTGAGATGCAGTCGATGGTGGCCAGCTCCTCGGCCATGCGCAGTGGATGCTTGATGACCGGCAGAGGATTGCCGATCAGCACGATCCGCGCCTTCTCGGTGGCGTGGGCCAGGATTGCCGCCTCGGTGTTCATCACGTTGCCCATACAGAACGGGTTGCCGTGATGCTCATTGAGGGCAATGGCATCCATCCCGACCTTCTCGGCGAACTGGTACTCCTCGATGTAGTAGTTCCAGTCGTCGGCTGCCCGCTTCGGGTCGAATCGAGCATTCGAGATCCCGAAAAACGCTCGGTTGTCGTACAGCTCGTCGTCGGTGACCCCGCGGTACGGACGCTCGGTGAAATAGCCCAGCTGCATGGATCGACTCCCCCCTGTGCGAGCGCCTGCTCAGCTGCGGACCACGCGGCCGGCCAAGGCACCGGTGTGCTCGCCGTGGTCCATGAACACCTGGCCGTTGACGATGGTGTAATCGAAGCCGCTGGCGCCCTGCACGTAGCGGCCGGCACCGTTGGGGAAGTCGTTCACGAACTGGGGCTGGGGGAGCGTCAGATTGTCGAAATCGATGACGTTGACATCCGCGTAGGCCCCTGCCTGCAGGCGTCCCCGGTCGGTGAAGCCGAACAGGTCCGCCGTGTCCGACGTGAGCCGGCGGATGGCGTCCTCCACCGTCCAGCGCTGCTGCTCCCGCACCCAGTAGGTGAGAAAGAACGTCGGCTGGCTGGTGTCCATGATCTGGCCCACGTGAGCTCCGGCGTCGGCCAGGCCGAGGGTCACCAGGTCATCGCTCAACATCGCCTCCACCGCGCTCAACTGGTGGTTGAGGACGGGCGCGTTGAGGTTCACGTTGCCGTTGCTCTCGACGCACAGATCGATGAACGCCTCCACCGGTGACACGCCCCGACGGGCCGCATGGCCGGCGAGCGAGTCCTCGGGATTGCAGTCGTAGCGGGCCGGGCCGGCAGGCAGGATGAACATCTTGTCGTAGCCGGGCAGACCCGAAGCCAGGCGAGCATCCTTGCCGTCCGCGATCAGGCGGGCTCGGCGATCGGGGTCGCGCAGGGCGGCCAGCCGCTCGGACTGCGGCAGCTTGTGCACTTCCCGCCAAGCCGGCGTACGGTCCCAGGGCGTCCGGTTCGAGAGGCAGAAAATCATGCCGATGCCACGAGCCGTGGTCTGCGGCCGCACCAGACCGCCTTGGGCGTTCTGCGCCTTGGTCATCTGGATGACCTGGGCATATAGCTCGGGACGTCGGTCGGACTGGGCCAGTCCGTAGCTGACGGGACGGCCCGAGCGACGGCTGATCTCGCCCAGCACGGCCACTTCGGCCTGGGTGTTCGTCAGCTCGGCATCGTCGCGCTCGCCGAGTCGCATGGCGCCCTCGAACAGGCCCCGGCCCACCTTCTTCAGCACGTCACCGAAGGCGAGCAGCTCGTCCGGACCAGCCCACGTGCCCGGCACGGGACGGCCGTCGGGCACCTTGTGGCCGAGCGTGCGGCTGGTGGAGATACCCAGCGCCCCGGCCCGCACAGCCTCCTCGGCCATCTCGCACATCTTGGCGATCTCATCGGCGGTGCCCGACCCCTCGACCATCGCCCGATCGCCCATGGCCGCCACCCGCAGCGCACAGTGGCCGACAAGGCCACCCACGTTGATGCCCTTGGCGGTGCGGTCCAGCCACCCCAGGTACTCGCCATAGGTGGTCCAGTCCCACGGCAGACCTTCGAGGATGGCGTCGCGCGGAATGTCCTCCACGCTCTCCATCATCTCGGCCAGGAACTCGCGCTGACCGGGGCCGACAGGGGCGAAGGTCACGCCGCAATTGCCCAACACCGCGCTGGTGATTCCGTGCCAACACGACGACGTGGGCAGCGGGTCCCACGCCAGCTGGGCGTCGAGGTGGGTGTGCACGTCGACGAAGCCGGGCGTGACGAGTCGTCCACTGGCGTCAATCTCGCGGTGGGCCTTGGCGTCGACGTGGTCCTCGACGGCCACGATGCGGTCGTCGGCCACGGCGACATCCGCCTGGCGGGCCGGTGCTCCGGTCCCGTCGATGACGGTGCCGTTGCGGATGATCAGGTCAGCGTCCATGACTTGCTCCCAGACTCGACAGGCACGTCAAGTCTGCCAGCTGAGCCAGCGGCGCGCCTCATACGGCGCTGCCGGAAGCGCGCCGAAGTTCGACGAACTCCCTGCCCGGGGCCGGTGGCCCACCGTGCGACCGAGGTTGCGTCGACCTGTTCGGCTGTCGAGAGCCGTGCGGCCGTTTTCCGCGGCCGGAGGCCGTTCTCTTGATCAACGAAGAGGCCGTTCTCTTGATCAACCAAAGCGAATGGGTCCGTGTGAGGTAACAGGGAACCACTCATCGGGCCCTTCGGCGTCTGACCGACACGCAACGACGTCACCGGTGCGCCAAGCTGACGGTTGGTGAGTGAGACCGGCGCAAAGGGCGGAGAACAGCCAGTTCTCAGCGTGAGGGGGTTGGAGAAGCGCTACGGCCGCCACGAGGTGCTTCGCGGCGTCGACTTCGACCTCCACGCGGGCCAGATCTTCGCCTTGGTCGGCGAGAACGGTGCCGGCAAATCCACCGTCGTGCGCTGCGTCACCGGCTCGGAGCCGGCCGATCGGGGCGCTGTCCGCGTGCACGGCGCTCTTCCACCGGGTGCCGCGTCCGACAGGCTCTTCGGCGTCGTGTGGCAAGACCTCGCTCTCTGCGACAACCTCACCGTCGTCGCCAACCTCTTCTTGGGTGACGAGTCACTGGGCCACCTGCTCCTGGACGAGCGGGCGATGCTCGCTGAGGCGCAGCAGCTGTTTCAACGGCTGAAGCTGCCGCTGTCGGACCTCCAACGGCCGGTGCACATGCTGTCCGGTGGCCAACGGCAACTGGTGCCGATCGCCCGGGCAGTGCGCAGGAACCCCTCCGTGCTGTTTCTCGACGAGCCCACAGCTTCGCTCGGCGTCACCGAGTCGGCCGTCGTCGAACGGCTCCTCAACGACCTTCGGGACGGCGGCGCGACGATCCTGCTCGTCTCACATCGGCTCGACCAGGTGTTCCGCTTGGCGGACCGCATCGCGGTGCTGCGAGGCGGCCGGATCAGCGCCGAGGTGTCGCCGGCCGACACGCATCCCGACGACGTCGTCGCGCTCATCTCCGGTGTCGAGGCCGACTCGACGGCCAGACGGCAACTCCAACGGCTCCACAGCTTGGTCGACCAGCTCGCCGACGTCGACCCGGGGGCCAGCTTGCCCTTGATCGTGTCGGCCATGGTGGAGGCACTCGCCACAGAGCAGATCTGCGTGCATCTCATCGAACCTGACGGCCGGCTTCGGTGCTCGGCTGCGGTCGGGCTGGACCGGCGCTTGCTCGCCGCGATCGACCTGTTGCCCCTGGGCGACGACGGCGGCCCGGTGGGCATCGCGGCCTCCACCGGTCGTCCGGTCCTCGTCGAGGACACCCGGCGGGACCGTCGCTGGGCGCCGATCGTCGATTCCGCCTTGCCGAGAAGCTCCTGGTCGGTGCCCATCGTCGGTTCGAGCGGCCCGCTCGGCACGATCTCTGGCTGGGCCGACGTGATTCGCCGACCACCGGAAGATCAACTCGAGCTGGTCTGGCTGTACGCCAGCCATGCGGCCAGCGCCATCGAGCGTGAGCGGCTGCTTGCCGATGCCACTCGGCGGAACCGGGTGCTCGAGACGCTCCGCGGGGTGCTGGACACGCTGGCGGGTCCGCAGGCAGCGCAGCGCGGGATGGCCGTGGCGCTCCTCGCCCTGTGCCGCGGTCTGGGCGCCGATGCGATCGCCCTCCATCACGTCGGTGGCGACACGGTCGAGTTGACGCTCACGCCGTTGTCCCAGGCGGAGTCGGCACGGGCCACGGCGCGCCAGCAGGAAGCCGCGGCGACGCTGTTCCGGCCCGCCGGCCGACTCGACCGCGCTCGCCCGGTCGGCCACGACGTGCTGGCCGTCCCGATCGCCGCCCCGGACGGCCCGGCGGCGGTGACGGCGTGGTGGGCTGACCCACAGCGCCTCACCAACGATGCCCTTGACCTGCTCGACGACGCTGGACGATCGCTCCGCCTGGCACTCGAGCGCGAGGCGTTCGACAGGGCGAACGCCGAAGCCGCGTCCCTGCGGCGTTCCCAGCGTCTGCAACGCGACTTCTTGTCCCGGCTCAATCACGAGCTCCGCACCCCGCTGACCGCGATCCAGGGCTACGCGTCGACGCTGCGCCAGCGGACGTGAGCTGGGACATGTCGTCCCAGGAGCGGTTCCTCGACGCCATCGCCGACGAATCGGCCCGGATGGGGCGACTGGTCGGTGATCTGCTCGACTTCAGCGCCATCGATACGGGCACGCTTCGGCTCGTGCCGGACTGGTGCGAGATCGGACTCGTCCTCGAGGCAGCTCGGCGCTGCGTCAGCGACGCCCCCACGACCATCGATCTGGGTGAGAACGCGTACCTGCTTGCGGTGTGGGCGGACCACGATCGCCTCGAGCAGGTGTTCGTGAACCTCTTCGACAACGCCATCCGCCATGGGGGGTCGCTGACCCAGATCGTGGTCACGGTCCAGGCCGACCCCTCCGCCAACACGGTCACTGTCGTCGTGTCCGACGACGGTGACGGCATTCCCCACGAACTGGTGGACCGCATGTTCCTGCCGCACGAGCGGGGCGTCACTGCCGGCCCGGGAGCGGGGCTCGGTTTGGCAATCGCCCGGGGCATCGTCGACGCGCACGGCGGTCGGATCGAGCTGCAACCCGCCGAGTGCGGCACCACCATCGCGGTCACCCTGCCGATCGAGCCGCCGCCGAACGCGCCACTGGCACCCGCGTTCGAGCCGATAGTCGAATCCAGCGTCGAGGCCGCCGCGCCGTGACCGGGGACCGGACGCTCGTCCTCGTCGTCGAGGACGACCCGAACATCGTCGACCTGGTGCGAGCCAATCTGCTCGTGCGCGGATTCGCGGTGGAGGTGTCCCGGACCGGCCGGGGAGTGACCGATCTGGTGACGTCCATCTTGCCGGACGTGGTGCTGCTCGATTTGATGCTGCCGGGCGAG
>JAXDQG010000398.1:0-2617 GCA_034667945.1 Acidimicrobiia bacterium
GAGGAATTCCGCCGAGCGTCCGAGCTGAACGCAGCCATATCCGGCCCTTCGTGACACCACCCATCCCAAGGGCGGCCATCGTCACGGCGAAGATGTTCTCATTACCTTGGCGACGCGGCACACCGCACCGGAAGCGGCGGCTCGTTCTGCTCGGGAGACGACCGACCATTCAGCAGAACGTGCCGGGTTGAGGCCTTGCACGATTGCGGTGCCTTGGTCCAGTTGCTGACCGGTTGGCCCCTCGAAATCGACTTGGATCACGAAGTCTGAACGTCGCCCGGCCTGGTTGGTGACCGTGCCTTTCACCTCACGGCCCTGCGCCGTGGACTCGCAACGGTTGACCACGACGTCCTTGAAGGCCGCTTCGCTCGCCGCCTGCACATCCTCTGCCGGATGGGCGTTCTCCGTCAGCTGGTGAACTGCCCGGCTGACGAGCAGGGCGCAGCCACCGACCACGAGCACCAGGAACAGCACAGCGCCCACAACTGCGGACCACCAGCGGCGCCCGCCCGGCCGGCGCGGTCCTCCCCTGCTCCTTCCGTGCATCACCCTCCCAATCCGCGCAACATCTCCGGCCTTCCGAGTGCACGAGCGTAGGCAGCCGGTGCAACCGGAGCAGGGCAGCCGGCGGGCGCCCCGGCCGCGACGGGAGTGATGTCTGCGTCAGAGCGGCTTTGTGATCAGTGGCGCTCTGTGCTGGGAGGCGCTTTGCGCTCAGAGCACCTTCCTGATCACGGCGAACAGCCCAATGATGGCCAGCACGACGATGAATCGCGGCGCTCGAGAGATCGCAGCCTCAGAGATCGCGGCGCTCAGAGATCGAGGTCACCACCGGCCAGGCGGTGGAAGATCGTGCGGTTCAGGATCTCGTTGGTGCCGTCGGCCACGTTGATCACCCGCAGCGTGTGGAACGCCTCCGTCAGGCCGAGCTCGTTGGTGAACCCGAGTGCTCCATGGGTCTGGATGGCCCGGTCGATGGCCCGCACCCCGGCTTGGACCGCGTACGCCTTCGCCATGGACAGCTCCTTCACCGCTCGGTGACCCTGGTCGAGCAGGGTGGCGGCGTTGAGGCCCAGCAGATGGGCGGCGTGGATCTCCGTGGCCGACTCGGCCAGCGGGAAGCTGACCCCCTGGTAGTCGGCAATGGGATGCCCAAAGGCCTGCCGCTCCTTGGCGTAGGTCACCGCCAACTCGATGGCCCAGCGCGACAGACCAACGGACCGGTCCGTGTTGTAGATACGCCCGAGTGAAACGCCGAGCAGGCCGATCTCGAAGCCTTCGTGCAGGTCGCCGACCTTTTGCAAGGGCTCGACCCGCACCCAATCGAAGACCGACTCTGCCTCGGAGCCACCCGGCTCTCCCCACATTCCGATGACCCGCTCGACCTTGAAACCCGCAGCGTCGGTCGGGATGAGAAAGGCACTGATGCCACCGCGGCGGACCCTGGCGCGCTCGGGATCGGTCACGGCCAGCGCGATGATCCACTCGGCGATGGGCACATGGGTCGTCCAGATCTTGCGGCCGTAGAGGCGCCAGCCGTCACCATCAGGCTCCGCCCGGGTGCGGATCATCGCGGCGTCGGAGCCCGCATCCGGTTCGGACATGCCGAAGCACATCATGGTCTCGCCGGCCATCATCCCCGGCAGAATCTCGTCCCGGGCCCGGTCGGTGACCCGCTCGAGCACCGCGCTCGGGCCGAAGGCCCAATGGCTGATGGCGAACTGCGCCAGCCAGCGGGCCCCGCCGCACAGATGGTAGATGCGCTCCCACGCGGCCAGGTAGGCGACATAACCGAGACCGCCACCGCCCATCTCGGCCGGCACGGCCAGGGTGAAGTAGCCCGCTTTGGCGGACGCCATGCGGATCTGCCGGATGAGTTCGACGACCTCGGCCGAGAAGGCCCCGTTGGGCTGGTAGCGCCGCCGTACGTCGTCGAGAAGGTCGACATTGTCGTCGAAAGCCGGGATGACCTCGGAGCGGACGAAGCGCTCGAGCCCGTCGAGCACGTCGGCCACATCCTCGGGGAGCGGAAAGGCAATTGCGCGATTGTCCATGGGAACCTCACCGGACGGGCGACGAGCGGCAGACGCGTGACCCTATCGCCTGGTGGCAGCGCGGGATTCCGGCGGGAGGACTCTCGAGTGAACCCGAGCCGGAGGACCTCGCCGTGACGTTCTTTAGCTGGATGAAGGCGCTTTTGCTGGATGAAGGCGCCCGTTGGTTGAAGTATCGGACGTGTGAGTGGTGGGTATCGCTACAGCATCGACAAGTGCCCGACGGACCGTCGACGGAGCGCCCGCCGGATTTTGCGAGCGCCCGTACGGATCGCGCACGGACCGGAGCAGTTCGGCGCCCTGGGCCACACGATCGACATCTCCCCGGACGGCCTCCTGGTGTGCTTGCCCCCTACGGCCGAACCGGCGCGTCAGGCCGACAGCATCCTGGTGTCGATTGCGCTGGATGACGGTCTTCTGCATCTGCTGGGCATCGTGCGCCGCTGCGCCCGGGGTGGCGACCGTAACTGGTATGTAGCGGTGGAGTACACGCAGCTGGATCCCAACGATCGCGACCGGCTCGACCAGTTGGTCGGCGAGACAAACCCGCCGACCAGCTAGCC
>JAXDQG010000399.1:0-3291 GCA_034667945.1 Acidimicrobiia bacterium
ACAGAGCAGGCTGCAGAACAACTTCAGCTCCACGTTGGACAAGGTCGGCCGCATCGACCCGGCCATTCTCAAGCAGCTGCAGGAGTCCACGACCACCTCGATCGGCCAGACCGCCACGACCGCTCCACCGGCCACGATTCCGCGCGAGGTCATCGATCTCGTCTCGCCGCAGCCGGGCGAGGCCATGGCCGTCATCCACATCCCGAAGATCAAGGTCGAACGCCGCGTCGTCGAGGGTACCGAGGTCGATGATCTGCGCAAGGGCCCTGGTCATTATCCGGGCACCCCGTTGCCCGGACAGACCGGCAACGCGGCCATCGCCGGGCACCGGACCACCTACGGTGCGCCGTTCAATCGCATCGACGAGCTGGCACCTGGCGACGAGATCAGCATCCAGACCGTCCAGGGCACGGCCGTCTATCAGGTCGACACGCCACCCGTCGTGGTGTCGCCCACGCAGGTGGAGGTCCTGCGGGACTTCGGCGACAGTCGGCTCACGCTGACGTCGTGCCATCCGAAACTCTCCGCCGCCCAGCGCATGGTCGTGACCGCCAAGCTGGTCAGCGCGCCCTTCCCGGCCCTGCCGGCCTCGTCGCAGGACCGGGTGCAGGCCGATGTTGCCTCGACGACCACGATTGCCGAAGGCGTCGAGAACACGGTCGACCCGGCGGAGTCGACGACGACTGCGGCGCCGACCACCACTTCTTCGACCAGCGCGACGGCGGACTCGACGGCTCCGGCCCCCGTGCTGGCCAGCGAATCGCCGGCCCCGGATCTGCAACAGGGCCTGGGGGGCGATCGTTCCGCCCTGCCGAGCGCCATCGGCTGGGGGTTGGCGACGGCGGCGGCGGGCTTCGTGGCGTGGTTGGTGTCCCGGCGCTGGGATCACCGGATCGGTCGACGCAGCCGCCTCCGCCACATCGCGGTCTACGCCCTCCTCAGTCCGGCGTTCTTCGTGTTGTTGTTCCTGTGCTTCGAGAACGTCGACCGCCTGCTCCCGGCGTACTGAGTGATGCGCGGACTGCGATGCGGGGCGCGGAGCAGGTGATCGGTCTGCCGGGCGTCCGATCCACGGGCGCTACGTTTTGGCGATCGTGATGTCCCGAGTGCCGGCCCGTCGTCCTCCCGGAGCCCCCGGTCGACACAGCCGGCGGCTGCCTCGTACCTGCCGGCTGGTCGGCCTCCTGTGCCTGCTCGCGGTATCCCTGGCCGGTTGCCGCTCAGGCAGTGCCGAGAGTGCGGGGGCCCAAGCCGCGGGGGGCTCGTCGGCAGTCGCGGCCGAGAGAACGACCGTTCCACCGCCGACGACGACCACGACCACCACCGCACCGCCGCCCGGGCCCCGCTCGGCCACCGGTGCGGTCGGGGGCGTGGGCGACGAGCGCATCGGGCCGCCGGGCGTCGGCAAGCCGGTCCGGTTCAGCATCACCGAGGGTCAGTGCTTCAACGAGCTGCTCGATTCGGCGGTCGATCCGCCGGCGCACAGCTTTCAGGTCGTCGACTGTGGCCAAATGCACGACGCCGAGGTCTTCGCCGTGTTGCCGATGAGCGAGCCACCGGGAGCTGCCTACCCCGGCGATCAGGCGACCGAGCGCGAGGTGAACCGCCTCTGCGTGGCCCGGTTCACACCCTACGTCGGCGCGGCGTACGCCCGCTCCGCGCTTCGCATGTCGGTCATGCGGCCCGTCGGCACAACGTGGGTGACGGGTGACCGTACGGTGGTGTGCGCGGTCTACGACGGGCGGCTCGAGCCGTTGGCGGGGTCGATGCGGGGCACAGGGCGCTGATTGCGCCCCTTGAGGCACCGGCCCAGCTGCACGACGCCCAGTTGCACGAGGCCCAGCTGCTATTGCATGACGCCCAGCTGCTATTGCATGACGACGAGTACGTCGCCTTCCTGCACCTGGTCCTCGGGCTTGACTCGTACCTCGCTCACCGTGCCGGCGCTCGGCGCAGTCACCGGGATCTCCATCTTCATGGATTCGAGGACGACCAGTTCGTCGCCTTCGGCCACGACAGCGCCCGCCTCCACCTTCACCTGCCACACGTTGGCAGCGATCTCGGCTCGAACCTCGGCCATCTGTCGTCTCTCCCCTCTGCAAGGACGCCGGTCGCTCGGACAGGTCGATCCGGAGCGGCGGCGGAGCGACCCTAGCCCGGCCGGTTCCCAGCCTCACCAATCTGCCGGCCGAGCAGTTCACGCCGCCGGTAGCCCGAGGGTATGCACCAGCCGCAAGAACCCGGCAGCTAGCTTCGTTCGCATGTCAGGGCTCGCCTCTGCCTTCACCACCGCCGTGCTGGCCGCCGTCGCCCTCGCCGTGGGCAATGGCCTGGCGCGGATGCTGCCAGGTCGGGTGCCAGGTCGACGGAGACCGCCCATTGCGGGGGTCGGGTTGCTCGGGGCCGGTATAGGGGCGCGCCTGGCGGTCGAGTTGCTCAACCTTCCCGGCGGACTGGTGGTGCTCATCGCCTCGTACGGCCTGCTGGTGGCGGCCTGCCTGCTGAACCTCACCCGGCCGGGTACGCCGGTGCTGCTCCTCGGGCTGGTCCTGATGCTGGCCGCCACCGTGGTGAACGGCGGCATGCCGGTCAGCGCACACGCACTCGATTCGATGGGCCTCCATCCCAGCGCATCGAAGCTGCCCGGCGAGCGGCACGTCGAGGTCGAGCGGGACCAGCTGAGGGTGCTCGGCGACGTCGTGCCCCTGCCATTGGGCGGCCGGCCGGTGTCCTTCGGCGAGCTCATCGCCCTCGTCGGCCTGGCTGATGTCGCGTTCCACGCCGTCGGACGGAGATCGGCTCGTCGACGGCCGGCGTCGGGACCCGCGCAGCGGCTGGATCCGGCCCTCGTTCTCGAGGAGCCGATCGAAGACGACGAACCTTCCGTTGTGGTTCTGGGTCCCGTGGCGTCCGAGCGGGCGGCGAAGCCAGCGCGTTCGACCCGGCCCAAGTCCAAGGAACCTGCAGCCCCCTCGTTCTGGAACGACCCGTTCGCGGCGGACCCGTTCAGTGTCGACCCCTTCTTGCCCGAACCGGCCTCGGCCGATCAGCCCGCTGTCGACCCCGCCCGCGTGGAGGGCCGTACGACGGGGCGCGGCCGGGGTGGTGAACGGGCCGTGCGGTCGCCCACTGCCGTCGCTGACCGATCCGCAGTGGGCGCTGACCGATCCGCAGTGGGCGCTGACCGACCGGCACGGGCTCCCCAGGCCCAGACCCGCCGCGCCGAGCCGATGCGACGGGCTGACCTGCGCGTGCCCCGCTCCCCTCGCGCCGATGCCGCCCGGGCCGAAG
>JAXDQG010000400.1:0-7943 GCA_034667945.1 Acidimicrobiia bacterium
CGGTGAGATCATCGGTCTGTTCCTCACCGAGCGGGTGCCCTTCGGCCTCCCCGCCACCGAGGTGGCCAAGCGCATCCGGGGCCAGGGCGGCCTGGTCTACATCCCGCATCCATTCGATCCGCTGCGCAACTGCCTGCGACAAGACGCCTTGATCGATCTCGTCGAAAAGGGCCTGGTCGATGCCATCGAGGGCCGCAATGGTAAAACCTCGCTGGCGCACCTCAACCAGCAGGCCATGGACTTCGCGGCCGAGGCCGGCCTCCCGGTCGGCGGCGGTTCTGACGCCCACGTGCCCGACGCCCTCGGCGCGGTCTACAGCGAGATGCCGGATTTCGACGGCACGCCGGAGGGATTCCTGGCGTCCTTACGTGCCGGAACCGTGACAGGTCATCACTACGACGCGCCACGCCGCTGGCGTCCCCGTATCGTTCCATCGACATCTGTCGGCTGAGCGCGCCGCTCAGTCGACCCCGTCGAGGCCTCGAGGCCTCCCGACCTGCCCCTGTCGACGGAGCATCGAACCTTGCCGATCCTGCACGCCATTGTCCTGGGCATCGTCCAGGGTTTGACCGAGTTCTTCCCGATCTCCTCCAGTGGCCACCTGCTGCTCGTGCCCTGGCTCTTCGGCTGGAACGACTTCTCCGGGGCCGACAGCCTGCAGAAGACCTTCGATGTCGCCCTTCACATCGGCACGCTGGCCGGCGCGGTCGCCTACTTCCGCTCCGACATCGCCCGGTACGTCAAGGCAGGCGTCCTCGTGGCCCTGAAGCGCTCGCAGTACGAGGGCACCAGGGTCAGCCACGACGGCCGTATCGCCTGGTTGTTGGTCATGGCCTCCATCCCGGCGGCCATAACCGGCGCCATCTTCAGCGATGTCATCGAGCGCAACCTCGACAACAAGATCTGGTTGATCGCCATCATGCTCGTCGTCTTCGGCATCGTCCTGTACTGGGCGGACAACCGCCAGGGCCGCCGCGAGATGGACTCCTTCGGCTTCCGGGACGCGCTGGCCATGGGGGCTGGTCAGGCGCTGGCCCTGCAGCCGGGCGTGTCCCGTTCGGGCGTGACGATCTCGGTCGGGCGATTCATCGGGCTCGATCGGGCGTCGGCCGCCCGGGCGTCGTTCCTGATGAGCGTGATCATCACTGCGGGCGCGGTGGTCTTCAAGCTGAAGGACATCAGCTCGATTCCGAGCAGCTTCTACGCCCCCTTCGTCTGGGGGATCATCAGCTCGGCGGTCACCGGTTGGTTGGCGGTCTGGGTGACCCTTCGCCTGGTCACCACGAAGACGTTCGCGCCCTTCGTCGTCTACCGAATCATCGCTGGTGTGGCGGTGTTAGGGCTGCTGGCCAGCCCATGGCGCTGACCCTGTCCCGAAGCGCACGGTCGTCGTAAGCCGCTGCACGCGCCGATCACCCGTCAGGCCAATTTGGCCACCGCTTCGAACAGCACTCCCCGAACTCGGTCGACGTTGGCTTTGAAGAACTCGAACACCTGCTCCATGGTCACATGGGGCACATCCGGACGACCTTCGAGGCCGGCGTCGTAATCGGTTACCAGCCCGACGGCGGCATAGGGAAGTCCCAGCTCGCGGGCCAGGGCGGCCTCGGGGTACTGCGTCATGTTGACCACGTGCCAGCCCATGGCCGAGAACCAGCGCGACTCGGCGCGGGTGGAGAAGCGGGGACCTTGGATGACGACGACCGTGCCTGCGTCGTGGACCGTCACTCCGCTGGCTCGACCGGCCTCAACCAGTACGCGCCGCACATCCTCGTCGTACGGGTCGGCCATGGCGGTGTGGTTGGCGCCTGGGCCGTCGAAGATCGTGTCGGGACGGTTGCGGGTCCGGTCGACGAATTGGTCGACCACGATGAAGTGCCCGGGCTCGACCTCGGGCTGCAGTGAACCGCAGGTGAACGGGGCCAACACGGCCGACACGCCGGCCTCGCGCATCGCCCAGAGGTTGGCCCGGTAGTTGACGAGATGGGCCGGGTGCTCGTGGTGTGGGCCGTGGCGGGGTAGGAACGCCACCCGGCGCTGACCCACGGTGCCGATGTGGAGGGGTGACGACGGCGCACCATAAGGAGTGTCGACCGCCACCTGCTCGACGCCCTGGAGCAGCTCATAGAGGCCCGATCCGCCGAAGACGCCGACCTCGGCCAGCGCCGGTGCCATCAGGAGGCCTTGGCCGAGCTGGAGGACGACGAGCCGGACGAGCCGCTGCTGGGAGTGCTCGAGGTGGAAGAGCTGGAGGAAGAGCTCGAGGAATCGGAGGACGACGAGCTCGACTCGGAGCTCTTCGACCCGCCGTCGGAGCTCTTCGACCCGCTGTCGGACGAAGAGGAGCCCTTTGACGACGATCCGCGGCTGTCGGTCTTGTAGAAGCCGCTGCCTTTGAAGGAGATGCCGACCTTGGGGAACACCTTGACGACCGCTTCCTCTTCGCCGCAGGCCACGCAGGCGGGCGTTCCGTCCTCGGTGAAGGATCGGCTTATCTCGAACCGGTGCCCGCAGGTCTTGCACCGGAAGTCGTAGGTGGGCATGTACTGAGGTCCTCCGGAAAGAGCTGGCAGCCAGTGGCCCAGGTGCTGCGTCCCGGCGTTGGTGGGGACCGGGCCCGGTTAGCACTCAGGCAGGCCGACTGCCAAGGATACTGCCGAGCTCCACGTCATGGGAACCTCGTCCGCCCAGGCGGCCGCCTGGCGGTAAAGAGCGCGCCGTATCAGTGGCCTGAACCGAGCGCCGAGCGGGCATCCTGTTGTGTGCCGACACCCCGAATCTTGCGTGCCGACACGCCGAATCGGCTGTTCGGGCACGTGGCGACAGAAGCAGACCCCGCCGGTCCACCCCCGCGACCGGATGTAGCTCCCGAGGAGACGAGGCCGCCCATGAGCCAGACCGTTCGCAAAGCCGTGATCCCGGCTGCCGGCCTCGGTACGCGATTTCTGCCGGCCACGAAGGCGATACCCAAGGAGATGCTGCCGGTCGTCGACAAACCGGCCATCCAGTACGTCATCGAAGAGGCGGTCAGCGCCGGGATCGATGACATCCTCATCGTGTCCTCGCCCTACAAGAAGGCGGTCGAGGACCATTTCGACCGGTCCTACGAACTGGAGCATCGCCTGAGCGAGAAGGGCAAGGACGACGAGGTCGCTGCCTTGCGGGCGGTGTCCGAGCTGGCCCAGGTGCACGTGGTCCGCCAGGGCGAGCCCCTCGGGCTGGGCCACGCCGTCTCGATGGGCGCTCGCCACGTCGGCCGGGAGCCCTTCGCTGTCCTGCTGCCGGACGACCTCATGATCGACGATGGTGAGCTGCTGCGCGGCATGATCGGCACGCTGGAACGCACCGGCACGTCGGTGGTGGCGTTGAAGGAGGTCTCGATGAACGAGATCTCGTCGTACGGGTGCGCGGAGATCTCCGGACTGCAGGGCAACGTCGCAACCATCCGTCGCCTGGTCGAGAAGCCCCGGTCGGAAGATGCCCCGTCGAACCTGGCGGTCATGGGGCGCTACGTGTTCACGCCGTCGGTGTTCGACGAATTGGCCAACGCCAAACCCGGTGTCGGCGGGGAGATCCAGGTCACCGACGCCATGGATGCGCTGGCGCGGACGGAGGGCTTCTCCGGGTACGTCTTCTCGGAAGGTCGCTACGACATCGGCCAGAAGCAGGATTTCCTCCGCGCGACGGTCGAACTTGCGCTGGCGCATCCGGAGCTGGGCAGCGATTTCCGGCTGTTCCTGGCCGATCTGACCAAGCGCTGGTCGGACGACGGCTGACGCCCGGTTCTCCCTGACGGCGGCTGCCCCGGGGGCCACTAGCGTCGGGGCATGATCACGCTCGATGAGGCCCGTGCCCGGGTGCTGTCGGACTGCGTCCTGCTGCCGCCCCGCCTGCATCCGTTGGCCGACGCCCTCGGCCTGGTCGTGGCCGAAGACGTCGTCGCCGGTGAGCTGATCCCACCGTTCGCCAATACCGGGGTGGACGGCTTCGCGGTACGGGCGGCAGACACCGCCCGGGCAGCCGCGAACACCCCCGTCCGGCTGGAGGTCTTGGGCACCTTGGCGGCGGGCGCCGCTCCCGATGTCCCGCTGCGCCCTGGTCAGGCGCTGCGCATCATGACCGGCGCGCCCATGCCGACGGGCAGCGATGCCGCCGTGATGGTCGAGAACACCCGCTTGTCGGAGGACGGCTCGAAGGTCGAGTTGTTCGCCGCTGCGCGCGCTGGTGACAACGTCCGGTCCGCCGGTGACGACGTGCGACCGGGTGATGTGGTGGTGTCGGCAGGCACGGTGCTGACGGCGGGGCACCTTGGTGTGCTGGCCTCACTCGGTCGGGGCGAGGTGCTGGCCCACCCTCGTGCGAGGGTCGGCGTCGTCTCGACCGGGGACGAGCTGGTGGAGGGGCCCGCCCCGCTGGCGCCCGGTCAGATTCGCGACAGCAACCGGCGGACCCTGTTGGCGCTGCTGGCCGAGTCGGGCTGTGAGCCGATCGATCTCGGGCTCATCCGTGACGACGAGCAGGCCATCGCCGAGGCGTTCGAGCGCGGCGCTGCGACCTGTGACGCGCTGGTCTCTTCGGGCGGCGTCTCCATGGGCGAGTTCGACTTCGTGAAGCGGGTGCTCGACCGGGTCGGCGAGATGAACTGGATGCAGGTGGCCATCAAGCCGGCCAAGCCCTTGGCGTTCGGCCATGTGGCCGGCAAGCCGACGTTCGGACTGCCGGGTAACCCCGTGTCATCCATGGTCAGCTTCGAACTCTTCGCCCGACCGGCGCTGCGCCAGATGATGGGCCACGCCGCGCTCGATCGTCCCCGTGTGCGGGCGGTGGCCCCGAACGGTCTGAACCGTCGGCCCGATGGCCGCATGCAGTTCTTTCGGGTGGTCGCCCAGTGGGTGGGCGATCGCTTCGAGGTGTCACCGGCCGGAGGTCAGGGATCGCACCAGCTCACCGGTATGGCCGGGGCCAATGGGCTGGCCATCGTGCCGGACGGACCGGGCGTGCCCCCCGGCGGCGAGGTCGACCTCATCCTGCTCTCCCTGCCGGGCCAGTAGTGGCACTTGTCTCATCACTGGGCGGCCCGGTGCCACAAGGGTGTCAGTCCGCCTAGCATCGGTTCGTGCCCGAGCAGCTGATCGACACCTTCGGTCGGGTCCATCGCGACCTGCGGATCTCGGTGACCGACCGTTGCAACTTCCGCTGCACGTACTGCATGCCGGCCGAGGGCATGGCCTGGCGTCCCCGGGAAGAGCTGCTGTCCTTCGAGGAGATTGACCGACTTGCCCGCCTGATGGTCGAGCGCTTCGGTGTCGATTCCATTCGGCTGACCGGTGGAGAACCGACGGTCCGGGCGCACTTGCCCCGCCTGGTGGAGATGCTGTCCTCGCTGCCGGTCGACCTGGCGCTCACCACCAACGGCGCCACGCTGGCGCTGCTGGCCGACGATCTGGCTGCCGCCGGCCTCCGCCGGATCAACATCTCGTGCGATTCCCTGCGGCGCGAGCGGTTCGCCGAGATCACGAAGCGTGACGCACTCGACCGGGTGCTCGAAGGCGTCGATGCTGCGCTGGCGGCCGGGCTGTCGCCGGTCAAGCTCAATGTGGTCGTCATGCGGGGCGTCAACGATGACGAGCTGCTCGATTTCGCGACCTATGGCCGCGAAAGGGGTGTCGTTGTCCGGTTCATCGAATTCATGCCGCTCGACGCGCAGGGCAAATGGACCGAGGGCCAGGTGGCCACCTACGACGAGATCCATAGTCGCATCCATGCGGTGTGGCCGCTCGAACCGGTGTCGCGTGACTCCGCCCCGGCCGAGCGCTTTCGTTACGCAGACGGCGCCGGCGAGATCGGCATCATCGCTTCGGTCACGAGGTCGTTCTGTTCCACCTGCGACCGCGTCCGACTAACCGCCGATGGGCAGTTCCGCACCTGTCTGTTCGCGCTGGACGAGCTGGATCTGCGGGGTCTGCTCCGCGGCGGAGCAAGTGACGACGAGCTTGCCGCGACGGTGGCATCGGCTGTGCGGGGCAAGTGGGCCGGCCATGCGATCGGTCAGGTAACGTTCATTCGCCCGACTCGGTCGATGAGCGAGATCGGTGGCTGAAGTCCTGGTCAGCAGGCATGGTCCCGCTCCGGACAATGGGCCGCCCCGGCGATCGGCCTAGACTTCACCCATGCCTGATCTGGGCCTCACTCACCTTGACCCCTTGGGCCGGGCTCGTATGGTCGACGTCACGCCGAAGGAGCCCACCCATCGCCGGGCGGTGGCACGGGGCCGGGTCTACATGCAACCCGAAACGGCGTCGCTCGTCGCCCGAGGGGCCGTTTCCAAAGGGGACGTGCTGGCGGTCGCTCGGGTAGCCGGCATTCAGGCCGCCAAGCGAACGGCCGATCTCATCCCACTTTGTCATCCCCTGTTGGTGGGGTCGGTTTTCATCAATTTCCGCCTCGAGGACGATCACATCGAGGTAGAAGCGCAGGTAGACACCGTGGACCGCACCGGTGTCGAGATGGAGGCGCTGACAGCCTGCTCAGTGGCGGCGCTGACCATCTATGACATGTGCAAGTCGGCAGACCGGACCATGGTCATCGGCGACGTCGCCCTTTGGGAGAAAACCGGCGGCCGGTCGGGCGCTTTCCGTCGCGAATCGGCCACGCATCGCACAGATTAGCTCGCGATCCACCAGCTCAGGCGCTTGAACCCGTAGGCTTCACGATGTGAAGGCGCGAATCCGCCCGTCCCGTGTGGCGTACGCGTATCCTCCTGTAGTACGAATGCAACGCCGTCGCGAAGATTGCAATGAGCACTTCTACCGGTCAGCGCTCGTGGGAGACCACGGGGAGTCACCGATCCGCTCTGGCTCTCGGGCCCAAAGGTGGTTTCGGCCAGGTGACAACTGCTCGACCCCAACGACGGTGTATCGAAAGGGCGGGCCAGGCCAGTTCGCGGAGCAAAGGTAGGACTCGTTCGTGATAGCCACCCTCTTGACCATCGTCTTCCTCATCGCCATGTGGGTGGCGGTGCTCGCCGCACCGGTTCTCCAGAATCGGGGCTCGAGCAACAAGGGAGGCGATTCGATCAAGACGTTCCAGCGCCAGCTCGCCACGCTCGAGCGAGCGACGCCGTACCGGTCGGCCGCTCCACGCTCGGAGGGGCGGTCTCGGAACACGCCGTTGGCCGGTCCCGTCGGTCGTCGGCCGCTCACCAGCGCGCAGTTGGCTGCGCAGCGCCGGCGCAACACGCTGCTGGTACTGGCGGGTACGGCGCTGGCGTCGCTGGTCGGCACCCTGACCATGGGCGGTTGGTTCCTGGCCGTGCACCTTGTCGCCGATGCGCTGCTCGTGACGTTCGTCGTCCTGATGCTGCGCACCGTGCGCATGGCCGCCGAGCGCGAGATGAAGGTGGCGTTCCTGCCCCATCGCGAGTCGGGCGCCGAGCCCACCGCTCTGCTGCGGGACGTCGCTCGTAGCCGCCGGGGCTGAACCGAGCGTCTGTCTCGGGGGCCCGACGTCCAGCGCGTGAGTCTCCTCATTCTCCAGGTCTGGCCGCCGCGCTGCGGTGCGGCCGTGGCTGGTACCTGGTGGTCGGCTATTCTGAGTCGGCCCTCGGGGGTGTAGCTCAGTTGGCTAGAGCGCTACGTTCGCAACGTAGAGGCCGTGGGTTCGAATCCCATCACCTCCACGAGCTGACTTCGGCTGTTCGCCGAAGCCTCGGCTTCCCGATAGAGCCGCAATGTTGGCTGGCCGGCCTATCCGGCCGGCTTGTGGTCCTGATAGTGGCCCGGCGGGTTCGAAGGTTGGCGCATCAGGGCCACCCGCAAAGCCCAGGTCAATAGCGTTGTGCCGGCCCCGGAGCAGATCCGGGGCCTTTGTCATTTGTCTGCCACTTGTCTGACGCGACCCGACGGACAAATGTGCCGGCATGGCAGTGGCGAGAAGCACGCCGA
>JAXDQG010000401.1:0-3723 GCA_034667945.1 Acidimicrobiia bacterium
CTCGCCATCACGGGCCGCGGCGAGCGCGACCCCGTCGAGGACGAGCGCCGCCAGGCGGCTGAGCAGTACTACGCCCTGGCCACGGACGCAGCCTGACTCACACCAGCCCGGCCGCCTCGGCCAGCGCCGCGACCGCCGTGATGGCGCGGGGCCGCCAGCGGTCGACCCAGGCCTCGATGACCTCGGCGTTCGCCGGCGTGTCGTCGATGGCCACCTGAACCAGCCTGTCGGCCCACTCCCGGTGCCACCGGGCGTCCTCGTCGAGGGAGAAGTGGATTCCCCGCAGGATCGAGTCACCGTTGGCGGCGGCCAGCGCGCCGGCCAACTCGAGATTGATCAGATGATCGAGCGGCGGCTTGATGACGAGGTTCAGCGCCACGAACGCCTCGCCCCAGTCGTAGGTGACCAACGCCCGCTCGATGAGCTCCCGGAGGGGCTGGAACGGCGCCGCCTCTTCCCACAACGCCTGGTGCTGGCGCGGGTCCCGGCACGGCCGGTGGGCGGCGAGCTGGGCGGTGCGGTAGGCGATCCGCTGCAGGCGCCGCATCTCGTCGCCGGCCTGGAAGGCGGCACAGTTCGTGATGCGGGAGGCGGGGGCCATCTGGCCCACGTAGGCGGCCAGCATCTGGAGCCCGTGGACCGGGAACCGCAACGGCCCGTACCAGGCATGGAGCCACGCCACCCACTCCTCGGCCAACCGGTCGTCGTAGCCGGTGTCGTCGATCTCCCGGAACAGGCCGTCGATGACGTCTTCACGGGCGTCCTGGCGCTCGTTGTAGGCCCGGTAGGTGGTGTGCCGGGGGTCGCTGAACGCCTCCCAGTCCGTCGCTTGCAACGGGGAGCCCTCGCGGTGCTGGTAATACCAGCCGATCACGGCGTTGTCGGGGCTGAGCTCGAAGTTTCCCGGATAGTGGTAATGGAGGTCGGAGCTCACGATCTCGTACTCGGTGGGGAGGCGTCTTCCCCGCTGCAGTCTCGAGTACGTCTTCCTTCCCCGCCGCACCTGCTCAGCCATGGTCCCGGCTCCCGGCTGGAGAGTCGGAGGGCGGATGCGGGCGGGGCTCGGAGGCCAGCCACCACACCGCCCCGTCCTCGTTCATGGCCACGAGACCGGCGAAGGACGACATGATCACCTCCAGATCGCCGGGGAACCGCACCGGGACGCCCGTATGGGCTTCCACCCCCGACCGGCTCACCCGGCACACCCGCGGCCCGAGGACGCGCAGGTAGGCGCCCTCGTCGTGGACGACGATGCCGTCGTTCTCATCCTCCATGGCCGCCACCACCGCCCGGGCCAGGGCCGTCGGCTGGAGGACCGGACCGACTCCCTGGGAGGTGAACTCGCCCGTCCCGGCGGCCGTCGTCATCGCGGCTTCACCCTGAACAGGTCCCCGCCGGTCAGGCCCGCCCTCTCGACGGTCCAGGCCGGGTCGAGGACGTCGCCGGCCTCGTCGGTGACCTCACAGGCGCCCGCCCCGGGTGGGCCGTCCGACCACGCTCGCAGCTGAAGGGCCAGTTGGCCGATCGTCTGGTTGGACGGGGTGACGATCACCCGGCCGAGGTAGTCATCTTCGAGAAAGCCGAAGAGCGGGACGAGCATCCGACCACTCCCTATCAGCAGGTGGGAACGGGCTCCATGCGCCACGCATCGAGCCCCCGGCGGAGATCCTGGCCCATATCGTCGGGCCCGACACCCATCCAGGCGTGGAGGTCGAGCAGATCGCCGGGGGCGTCGCCGCCGACGATGCGGTCGATGACGCTGCGGTGACCGGCGAAGCGGCCGGACTGCCGCTGGAAGATCCACCGGCACGGCTCGGAGCAGAACAGGTAGTTGCGGCCGTCATGTCGGAGGGTGCAGGCCGTGTTGCGACCGGGCCGCATGAACAGCGCCGGGAACTGGCACAGGTTGCAGAGGGCGGGCAGGGCGTACGACAGCGTGGCGGCCTCGTCGCCCATCTCCCAGGCGGCTTCGATCCGGTCCCACAGCGGCGCGAAGGTCGTGCGCCACTCCGGATACTTCTCCTCCAGCCATTCCCGCTCCTCGGGGTTCGGCGAGGCCACGTCGAACCACAGCGTCGTGCGGTAGCGGTAGAGGCCGAGCTGCAGGCTGTGATGGGCGCAGTCGAGCTCCTCGACGAAGGTGTCCCAGAACCAGGGCCGGTCCAGGCCGAACTCCTCCAGGTTCTTCATGAACTGGTCCATGACCCACTCCTCCATGAACTCCTTGAAGGACCGCGTCCGGGCCCGGAGGGGAGTGAGGTACTCCATCGCCGTACCGGTGAAGGCGAGGATGCCGCGCCACGACCGCCACCACATCTTGTCCAGCAGGAACTGGGCTTCGTCCCGGGCGCCCTGCTCGAGCAGGGTCCGCAGCACCGGGTGGCCGATCTGGGCGTGGCGCGATTCGTCGGTCTGGATGCTGGCCAGCGCCTTTTCGAACAGGTGGTGGTCGGCGCCGTCGGCCATGGCCGCCAAGGCCATGAACTGCAGGTTGGTGAAGCCGGTCTCGAACACGAAGTTGAGCTGCAGCGCGGTGTCGATCGCGCTGGCGGCGAGGAACATGTCGTCGAAGAGGTGGCGGGCAGCGAGGATGACCCACTGGTTGGTGTGGTACGCCCGCTGCGTCCAGTCGAAGCGGGCGTCGTGCCGGAGCAGGTCGTGGCCGATGAGGAGCGGTATCTGCGTGTGGCGGATCTCGTCCAGCGCTCCGAGCGTCGACATCATCCGCCAGGCGCTGTCCCGTCCGAAGCGGGCCATACGCAGTTCCGCCGGGACGGCGGCGTATTCGGCGAGGGCGAAGCCGGCGTTGTGGAACTTGACCAGTTCCAGCCAGCCGGGGTCGAGGCCCTCGGTCAAGCGGGGCTTGTTGAGGGCGTCACGCACGGCCAGGACGGAGTTGTCCTTGGCCCGCTGGTTCTCGACGTACTCCCGGTAGGTGGTGCGGTAGGCCTCTGTCCAGTCCGCCCAGGCGGTGTGGGGCAGCCACGGCGTCCCGCTCAGCTCGTCGGGGAACACCTCCCGCTCGTCGACGTAGGAGAAGTTCCAGTCCACCTTGCGGGCCAGGTCGAGCCAGTCGTCACGTCGGAGCGCCATCGTTTCGTCTCCGCTTCTGTTTTGCACCTGGATGCGAAGTCGCCCTGGGTCCGGAGGGTACGCCCCGGGGGTTCGAAGGAGAAGTCCTCGGCGATGTTCGTCCTGGGCGTCCGAAACCCAGCCTGATATCTGTCCCGGGAGGACAAGGACGGCGGTCCCGGGCCGGTCGCCTCGGGGTGTGCAGGCCACCGATCAGCTCGGCACCGGCCCACTGCTTTGGCCGGGTGACCCGGCGTCCAGCTGGGCCACCAGCTTCTTGGAGGCAACGGTCCGGAAGGCATCGGCACAGATGGCGGCGATCTCGTCCCAGTCGACGTCGCCGTCGAGGCGGACGCCGAGCCAGCCGCGCCCGCCGACATAGGGCGGCCGGAAGAAACGGTCCGGTTCGGCGGCCGCCAGGTTCTCCTGGGCGCCCGGCGGTGCGGCGCACCAGAGATGGGGGAACTGGTGGTCGTGGTGGCCGTCCGGCCACAGCATCAGGAATTGCTTTTTGACGAAGAACGCGGGGGCGCCGTGGCTCAGCTTCTCCATCACCTCGGGCAGCGACAGGCAGATCGCCCGCACCCGGTCCTCGACACCAGCGGCAACCATGGAAGGCACCGTATCGCTGGGTCGGCACAGAAAGGCCCC
>JAXDQG010000402.1:0-3263 GCA_034667945.1 Acidimicrobiia bacterium
GCTCGATGCGCTCAGCTCCGACGTGGCCTCGCTACGCGACGAAGTGCACGGCATGGCCCGGGTCGGCGTGATCGGCACGACCGCCCGCTGGCTCGTTCCCATGCTGGTGGAACGGTTGTCGGAGGACCATGCCAAGGTGCACCTCGTGGTGGTCGACGCCACGACGTCACTGCTCCTCCCCCAGCTCAATCGGGGCGAGCTCGACCTCGCCGTCGCCAACCTTCCCACCGGCGACCCCGAAGTGGTGGAAGAGCTGCTCTTCGACGAAGACCGCCTGGTCGTCGCCCCTATCGATCACCCCCTGGCGCAGCACGCCGAGCTCACGCTCGAGCAGCTGGCCGAGCACGAGCTGATCTTGGCGGCCAAGGGCACCGTCTTCCGCACCGAACTCGACGCGGATGCCGAGGCGGCCGGCATCCAGCTGCGAGCGAAAGCCGAGGTCGACGGGCTCCGCCTCGTCGCCAGCCTGGCCTTCCAGGGCTTCGGGGCGGCCGTGCTGCCGGCCAGCGCCAACCCTGGCTGGCTCGATCCGTCCGGGCGCTGGGTGCGCATCCCGGTCAAGGGGCTCGCGCCGCGCTCGGTCGGCCTGGTCAAGAGGCGCCGGGGCCTGCCGTCGGCTGCCGCCCGGGCGGTGCGCGAGGTCATTCGCGACGTCGTGCGCGAGCACGGCAGCTACGAGAGTGGCATCCACCCGGCGGTCTGACCCCCGGCCTGCGGATGCCTCCGCCGACGACCTGTCCCGGTAACCAAAATCCGCGCCCCGGGGTCGCATGCAGGATGACAACCGGTGAGCGGGCCGAGCAGATGCGACCGGCCTGGGACGCACCGCCATCGCTCGGCATCCGTGAACGCACCCGTGGCTCATTGTCCGCCCGGCTCGACAGCCTTGACGGCCGTTCGGTCGTCCTGGTCGAGTCCGACCCCTTCCTGCGAAGGGGCGCCCTGACCTGCGCCGATGGGGAGAAGCTGGCCGCCGCCGCCCGCCTCGCCCTGCAACGACGAGTCCCGCTGGTGCTGCTGCTGGCGTCTTCCGGCGCCGATGTCTACGAAGGCCTCCCTGCCCTGCACGGCTGGGGCCGGGCGGCACGCGCCATGGTGTCGTGCTCGGGCGTCGTCCCGGTGCTCATGGCAGTCGACGGTCCAGCGGTCTCCG
This sequence comes from Acidimicrobiia bacterium, assembly GCA_034667945.1. Taxonomy (GTDB): domain Bacteria; phylum Actinomycetota; class Acidimicrobiia; order Acidimicrobiales; family CAIXPF01; genus JAXDQG01. Next base: position 1,154 of record JAXDQG010000402.1, read on the forward strand.
GCCCGGCGCTGCTGCTCGGCCTGGCCGACCACGTGATCATGACCAGTGACGCCTACGCCTTCGTCTCCGGGCCCGCCATGGTGCGGGACTTCACCGGCGAGGGCGTCTCCAACCAGGTGCTCGGGGGCGCTCACGTGCACGGCAGACACACCGGCACGGCGGCTGCGGTGGTCGCCGACGCCGAGAGCGCCCGGGTGGCACTGGCAGAACTCATCCGTTATCTGCCCGACCACACCGACGAGCCGCCGCCGACGGTCGCCACCGATGATCCATGGGAGCGACCGACGCCCGAGGCCGGGGAGCTTCTTCCCGAGGCTCCCACCGGCTCGTATGACGTGCGGGCAGTCGCCAGTGCCGTGGTGGATGACGGCGAGATGCTCGAAGTGCGGCCTGGCTGGGCGCCCAACCTGGTCACGGGCCTGGCATCGCTCGGGGGACGACCCGTCGGGATCGTGGCCAACCAGCCCCAGGCGATCGCCGGCACGCTCGACATCCCGGCCTCCCAGAAGGGGGCCCGCTTCGTGGCTTTCTGCGACGCCTTCAATCTCCCCATCGTCACGCTGGTCGACACGCCGGGCTTCTATCCGGGGAAGGACCTCGAGTGGCGAGGGATGATCCGCCACGGCGCCCAGCTGGCGTTCGCCTACGCCAGGGCCACGGTGCCCCGCCTGTGCGTGGCCGTTCGCAAGTCCTACGGCGGCGCCTACATCGTCATGGATTCCCGCCACATGGGCAACGACCTCTACGTGGCCTGGCCGTGCGCCGAGATCGCCGTCATGGGTGCCGGCCAGGCGTCAGCCATCCTCATGCGAGGGGCCGGCGCCGAGGAGAGAGCCGACTTTCAGGCGGACTATGCCGAGCGGCTCCTGAACCCCTACGTCGCCGCGATGCGTGGGTCGGTCGACGCCGTCATCGATCCGGCCGACACCCGTCGCGTGCTGTGTGCAGCGCTCGACAAACTACAGGCCAAACGAGAAGCTCTACCTGGACGGAAGCACGACAACAGCCCGTTGTGACCGACGGCCCCCATCCCCCTGGGTGAGGCGGCGAGCCGGTGCCCCCCCGCAGCTACCAGCCGCCTGGCAGATGGGGCTAGCGTGGGCTCAGTCGGGCTCAGCGTCGAGTCCAGGCATCTGGAGAAGCGCAGGCACGTCCCGGGGAGCACAGGTGGCTGACAGCATCACCATCACGGATAATCGCAACGGGAGCTCCATCGAGATTCCCATCGTGGACGGCGGCGTCGACGCCAAGGAGTGGTCGAAGCTGTTGCCCGGCATCTGGTTCTTTGATCCGAGCTTCGGCGCCACGGCGTCCACCGCATCGGCCATAACCGAGCTCGACGGCGACAACGGGATCCTCCGTTATCGCGGCTACCCCATCGAGGAGCTCGCCGAGAAGTCCACGTACCTGGAGATTGCGTATTTGCTGCTCCACGGCGAGCTGCCGACCAAGCCCCAGCTCGAGACGTGGACCTTCGACATCACCCATCACACCTTCATCCACGAGCAGCTGCGCAAGCGCTTCATGGAGGGCTTCCACTACGACGCCCATCCCATGGGCATGTTCGTGTCGACGCTCGGCGCGCTCTCGACGCTCTATCCCGAGGCCAAAGAGGTCGAAGATCCCGACATCCGCATGAAGCAGATCGTGCGGCTCGTCGCCAAGACGCCCACGATAGCCGCCTGCTGTTACCGGTTCAGCCAGGGTCTTCCCTTCGTCTATCCGGACAACTCGCTCAATTTCCCCACCAACTTCCTCAACATGATGTGGCGGATCGGTGGCGACTTCGAGGTAGATCCGGAGCTGGCCCGTGCCATGGACGTGCTGTTCATGCTGCATGCCGACCACGAGCAGAACTGCGGAACGACCGCCATGCGGGTGGTCGGCTCTGCCCACGCAGATCCCTACTCGTCCGCCGCAGCCGCGGCCGCCGGTCTGTACGGCCCCCGTCACGGTGGCGCCAATGAGCAGGTCATCCGCATGCTCAGCAGCATCGGCAGCTACGACCAGGTCGACAGCTTCGTGGAGGCCGCCAAGCGGGGCGAGCGGCGAATCATGGGCTTCGGCCACCGGGTCTACAAGAACTACGACCCGCGGGCGAAGATCATCA
>JAXDQG010000403.1:0-3380 GCA_034667945.1 Acidimicrobiia bacterium
AAGCTGCTCGAGGCCGCAGGCCCGGACGAAGTCGCGCTCGGGATCGACGTACGTCAGCATCCGCTCGGCCCAGGGACCGAGGAACTGCCGGGCCTCGTCCGCCGTGCACGTGAGGATGAAGCAGATGCGCACGCTGGCGCCGCGGAACGTCTCGAGGATGCGACCCGACGTCTCGAGCAACCAGGCGCTCTCGTAGGTGAACGGATCGAGCACCACGGCGAGCAGCGGGAAGGTGATCATCCACTCGTCGACGCTGCGGGAATCGCCATGGAGCGCAACCAGGTTTGTGCCGGGGGGAACCTCGCTTGCGGCCACGGGCGGCAACGGTACCGCAGCGCCCAGCAGCGAGGCAGATTGCACGCTGCGGGGTGGGTCCGGCCGAGGCGCGCCTGTGTCGAACAGAGGGGTACTGTCGATGGACGTGCACCCGATCGAGCGACTCCGGTATGTGGCTCGCGCCTCGGGCGCCGATCAGGCGGCGCTCGTTCGGGAGACCGCCGGATCGTTGGGCGCATTCCGCGATGATCCAGCGGGCATGGTCATGGCGTGCCGCCGCATGCTGGCCCGCCATCTCACGTCCGCTCCGCTGTGGTGGTTGACCTCAAGGGTGTGCACTGCGCCCGACCCCATGCGCGAGGCGTGGCAGGCAGTGGAGGAGTTCGAGGGCGACCGTACGTCCCGTCATCTGGCGCATTCGTTGCCCGACGATGCGGTGGTGTGCGTCCTCGGTTGGCCCGAGGTCATCGCTGACGCCCTGCCGTCTCGGGGCGACCTCGACGTGTTGGTCGTCGACGCGGCGGGCGAAGGCTCTGGACTGGTTCGGCGGTTGCGCCGCTCCGACATGGACGTCACCGATGTGCCTCTCTCGGGCTTGGGGGCCGCGGCCGCGGCGGCCGACATCGTGCTGTTGGAGGGGCAGTGTGTGGGGCCGGAGTCGTTCATCGCTGTGGCCGGAGCCAGGGCGGCTGCGGCTGTCGCGCGACATGCCGGCCGGGAGGTATGGCTGACGGCCGGAGTGGGGCGCCTGCTGCCGGCGCGGGTTTGGGAGGTCATCGAAGCGCGTCTGGACGAGCGCGACGAGCCCTGGGACCTGGACGACGAGGTGGTCCCACTCGACCTGGTGACCAGCGTGTGCGGAGCCCAGGGAGTCGAGTCGGTGGCGGCAGCCGTGCGCCGCGTGGATTGCCCCATTGCCGCGGAGCTGTTCAAAGAGGGCGTGCTCTAGCTGCTGCGGTCGACCGCTCGCGGACGCCATCTTGGCCGGTCGCGCGAACGGCACCTACGCTGCCGTCATGTCCGCGCGCACCCGCGACCTCCCGCGTCGCTCCTGCCTGTCAATCCCCGGCTCGAGCGAGAAGATGCTGGCCAAGGGCCCGTCCATTCCTGCCGACATGAAATTCCTCGACATGGAGGATTCGGTCAGCCCCCTCGAGAAGGAGTTGGCCCGGGAGAAAGTCGTCAAGGCCATCCAGAGCCAGGACTGGGGCGATGTCATCCTGTGCGTCCGGGTGAACGCCTGGGATACGCAGTGGACTGCCTACGACATCATGCACGTCGTCGGCCAAGCGGGGGAGCGGCTCGAGGAGATCATGCTTCCCAAGGTCCAGAGCGCGGCCGAGATCGTCGCCACAGACCTCCTGCTCAGCCAGGTCGAGCAGACCGCCGGCCTGCCTCCCGGCCACATCGGCATCGAGGCACAGATCGAGACCGCCCGCGGGTTGATCAACGTCGAGGAGATCGCCGCCGCGTCGCCCCGGGTCGAGACCATCATCCTCGGCCCGGTCGATTTCTCGGCGTCCATGCAGATGCCGGGGCTGCGGGGAGGCCAGCTCATTCCCGAGTACCCGGGCGACTACTTCCACTACCCGTTCATGAAGTTGCTCATGGCCGCTCGCGCCAACGGTCAGCAGGTCATCGACGGTCCGTACACCAAGGTGCGCGATCCCGAGGGCTTCCGCGAGTACGCCGAGCGGGTGGCGATCCTCGGATATGACGGCAAGTGGGCCCTGCATCCCGACCAGGTGACCATCCTCAACGAGGTCTTCAGCCCCTCGCAGGACGAGTACGACAAGGCACTCGACATCCTCGACGCCTACGAAGAGGCGACCACCACCGGCGACCGCAAGGGCGCGGTCATGTTCGGCGACGAGATGATCGACGAGGCCAGCCGCAAGGTGGCGCTCAAGCTGAAATCGCGGGGCGAGCGCAACAGGCTGGTCCGCACTCCCAAGAACTGATCAACTCGAAGCCTGACGGAGACTCAGGCGGCGGCGGCTCGATCTCGGGCGATGTACACGATGGCCACGGCGTGATAGAGCGCACGCACGCCCAGCTTGGCCTTGCCCGTCTTCACCAGGGCACGGACGGTGTTGATGGTGGTGGACCGCACGCTGGCGATCTCGTCGGGCATCAGGCCGCCGCTGAGCAGTTGGAACACCTCGTGTTCAGCCGGCGTGAGCTTCTTCAGCAGGCGCCGCGCCTCGGTGACGTCCGGCAACTTCCTCGCGGGCACCGAGTCGCGCTCGTCCTCGCCAGCCAGATCGGCGGACAGTGATTCCCAGCGCTGGGTACCGGACTCCTGTCGGGTCATCATGAGTTGGAGTATCCGATGTCGGCATACTCGATTTCGACAGGGGTTGGACCAAGTCTCCGTTCTCACAAGCCAAGACTCGGCATAGGCCGGCTTTACCCACTGGGGCGGACGTCCCACACCCGCATCGCCGAAGGTGAACCAGTGGCAAACTCAGGATGAGAGCGACCCGCGACGGCCCCGGCGTACTGCTCCGGTAGCGCGAGGCTTCGAGGAAAAGGGCTGCTCAGCACCGTCGGCCAGCTGGGCCGACCGTTGTCGCGGCCGGAGCTGTCAGTTCTCGACGAGTCGCCGGGCGATGACCTTGAGACAGAGCGTCTCGTCCGCGCCTTCGAAGATCGACAGCACCCGGGCGTCGACGAACAGCCGGCTCACCGTGTACTCCTCGGCGTAGCCCATCCCTCCGTGGATCTGCATCGCCTCGCGGGTGACCCACTCGGCCGCCCGGCACACGTACGCCTTGACCATCGAGGCCTCCATCTGCCCGCCACCCTTGGCCATGAGCCGGCCGACCTCGTACATGAACTGGCGGGCGGCCTGGATGATGACGACCATGCGGCCGAGCTTGGCCCGGGTGAGCTGGTACTCGGCGATGGGCTGCCCGAAGACGACCCGGTTGCGGGCGTACTCCCGCCCCGCCTCGTAGGCCGCCTGCATCACACCCACGGCCCGGGCAGCAGTCTGTAGGCGCCCGTTCTCGAAGCCGGCCATCTGGAAGTAGAAGCCTTTGCCCTGGCCCGACTCCTCGCCGATCAGGTTCTCGGCCGGCACGAACCAGTTCTCGAACGCC
>JAXDQG010000404.1:0-5380 GCA_034667945.1 Acidimicrobiia bacterium
GGCAGCTCACGGCACGAACGCAAGCCGACGCCGAGTTCCTCGCACGCGAGCTGGCATCGATTCGATTGGCCCTGGCCGACGTCGTGACCAGCGCGGACATCGACGACCTGGTGGATCGGGTGGCCGAGTCGGTCGCGAGACGACTCGAAGCAGTCGAGGCGTTCGAGCGCAAGAAAGACAGCGAGCCGCTGGCCAACTGGGCCGGCGAGGCGCCCGGCCAGACCTGAGGCGACGATGGCCGCAACTCGCGCCACCCAGTTGCTCGACCGAGCCGGCGTGCGCTATCGGCTGCACAGCTACGAGCACGACCCGAATGCGGAGGCGTATGGCGCCGCGGCAGCAGCCGCGCTCGGCGTTGAGCCGAATCGCGTGTTCAAGACGCTGGTGAGCGCGGTCGAAGGCGGCACTCGGCCCGTCGTGGTGGCCATTGTGCCGATCAGCGCCCGACTCGACCTCAAGGCGCTGGCTGCGGCGGTCGGTGGAAAGCGCGCCGCCATGAGCGAGGCCGCGACAGCGGAACGGCTGACGGGTTACGTCGTCGGGGGCATCTCCCCGCTCGGCCAGAAGCGCCGTCTGCCCACAGTTGTCGACGCCTCGGCCGAGGTCTGGCCAACGGTGTTCTGCTCGGCCGGTCGACGCGGTCTCGAGATCGAGCTGGCAGCGGCTGATCTGCTCCGCCTGACCGGGGCCAGCTACGCCATCATCGCCCAGCGGACATGATCGCCCAGCGGACATGATCGCCCAGCGGACATGACCGGCCAGCGGCATGATCGCCCAGCCCAGTCGACGAGATGGTCGGGCCGGGCTGACCTGCATTCTCACCTTCTGACGCCGGGGGGCTAGCGTCGGGCCCGATGAACGGCAGGATCAGACCTCGTCAGGTGGTCATTGGACTGGGCATCGCTTTTGCCCTCCTCACGGTGGCATCGGGCATCGCTGCCACGGTGAACCAGTGGCACGACGACTCGACGATCACCCGTGGAGTGTTCGAGAACATTCCGGGTGCGCTGAAGCTCGCCTTCTACACGGTCATCCCGGTTCTCATCCTGTGGGGAGCGGTCATCTTCGCCCAGCGCACCAGGAACTGGGAGCGGGGAAGGCCGGACAATCGCGCCACCACGGTGAAGAACCTGCCTCGCCGGCTCAAGGACGTGCGGGCAGGGTTGTACATGCAGACGTTGCTGCGCGAACCGGGCGCCGGCGTCATGCACTCCTTGATCTATTTCAACTTCCTGATCCTGCTCGGCGTCACCACCGTCCTCGAGATCAACCACCAGCTTCCCGAGTCGGCCAAGTTCCTCCATGGCGGCGTCTACCAGGGCTACTCCTTCGTGGGCGACCTCGCCGGTCTCGGCTTTGTGATCGGCATCGTATGGGCCATCATTCGCCGATATGGACCTCGGGGCGTGCGGCCCTATCGCATCCGCATCAAGTCCAAGCCCGAGCACGCGGTCATTCTCGGGACCTTTCTGGTCATTGGGGTGACCGGCTTCTTGGCCGAGACGTTTCGCATCGCCTTGGTCGGGCGGCCCGATTTCGAGAAGTGGTCCTTCATCGGATATCCGCTTTCCTATCTGGTGAGGGATGCCACCACGCTCTCCGGGTGGCATCAGGCCATGTGGATCGTCCACGTAGTCAGCTTCATCGCCTTCCTGATGATCCTCCCCAGCACCATGTTGCGGCACATGTTCACCTCACCGTTGAACATGTATCTGCGTGATCGCGAACGTCCGAAGGGGGCTATGAAGCCCCTGCCAGATCTCGACACAACCGAGCTGGAGCACTTCGGGGCGGCCACGGTCGAAGACTTCACCTGGAAGCAGCTGCTGGACACCGACGCCTGCACCATGTGCGGCCGCTGCACCTCGGTGTGCCCGGCCCACGCCACCGGCAAGCCGCTCGACCCTCGCGAGATCGTGCTGAAGGTGGGCGAGGTCATGGCCATGACGGCGCAGCCGCCGGTGAGCCCGCCGCTCGGGGTCGACAAGGACATCACGGTCGACGCCGACTGGGTCTTCCAGCGCATCGACCCCGAGGAGATCTGGTCGTGCACGTCCTGCAAGGCGTGCGACGAGATTTGCCCGGTCAACATCGAGATCCTCGACAAGATCCTCGACATGCGTCGCTACCTGTCGCTGATGGAGTCTAATTTCCCGACCGAGCTCGGTACGGCCTACCGCGCCATGGAGAACAGCTCGAACCCGTGGGGCATGTCGCAGTCCGACCGGGGCGCATGGGCCGAGAAGTTGGGTGACATCCCGGTTGTCGAGCCGGACGAGCCATTCGCCCACGAGTACCTCTATTGGGTCGGTTGCGCGGGCAGCTTCGACGATAAGAACAAGAAGGTCACGGAAGCGACGGCCAAGCTCATGCGCCGAGCGGGCATCGATTTCGCCATCTTGGGCCCGTCCGAGCTGTGCACCGGCGATCCCGCCCGCCGATCGGGCAATGAGTACCTCTTCCAGATGCTGGCCAAGCAGAACGTGGCCTCGCTGAACGGCATGGGCGTGAAGCGCATAGTCACGCAATGTCCGCACTGCTTCAACACGCTCAAGAACGAATACCCACAGTTGGGCGGCAACTACGAGGTCGTTCACCACAGCCAGTTCCTCGAGTGGCTGGTCGACACCGGCAAGCTCGACGTGTCGGTAGCGCGCCTCGAAGAGCGAGTCGTTTACCACGATTCCTGCTATCTCGGCCGGCACAACGACATCTACGAGGCGCCCCGGCGTGTGCTCGGCCGCTTGCGCGGTATCGAAGTAGTTGAAGCCGGCCGGAACGGCACCAAAGGCATGTGCTGTGGTGCCGGTGGTGCCCGCATGTGGATGGAGGAATCCATCGGTAAGAAGGTCAATGACGAGCGGGCGCAGGAGATGATCGGCACGGGCGCTACTCGGGTCGCCACCGCCTGTCCCTTCTGCTACATCATGCTTGATGACGGCGTAAAGGCGGCCGGTAAAGAAGAGGAGGAAGTCCGCGTGGCGGACATCTCCATGCACCTTCTCGATGCCATCGAGCGGGGCGAGCGAGCCGAGGGCATGCCCCGCTACATCAGCGACAACCTCATCTCCGAGATGACCATTCAGGGACTGAACGGCGACCGCGGGCACGAGGTGGGTTCAGGCGGCGACGCCCCTGCAGCGCCGGCGTCTTCTAGCTGAGGGATAGTTCGCTTCCTCAGTCTTCCGGCTTGACTCGACCGTCGAAGTTCTCCCAATAGCGAGAAGGACGAGGCCCCGCTTGGCCCTGGTACTTCGAGCCCAGCTGCCCGTGGCCATAGGGAACATCCGCAGCAGTGGTCATGCGGATGAAGGAGATCTGCCCGATCTTCATGTTCGGATAGAGCGTGATCGGCAGGTTGGCCACGTTGGACAGCTCGAGGGTGAGCTGCCCGTCAAAGCCCGCGTCTACGAAGCCAGCGGTTGAATGGATGAGCAGCCCCAGACGGCCAAGTGAGCTCTTGCCCTCGAGCCGGCCGACCAGATTGTCGGGGATGAGCACACGTTCGAGTGTGGAGCCGAGCACGAATTCGCCGGGATGGAGGATGAACGGCTCGTCATCGTCCACGCTCACCAGTTCGGTGAGCGTCTCCAGGTTCTGGCGCACGTCGATGACCGCCATCGTGTAGTTGCGGAACACCCGGAACAGATGATCGAGCCGGAGGTCCACCGACGAAGGCTGCACCGCCCCGGGACCGAGCGGCTCAATGATGATGCGCCCAGCCGCGAGCTCTTCCCGGATCGTGCGGTCGGAGAGAATCACAGGCGGAGACGTTACCGGTGCGGGTTAGTCCCGGCCCTCATGTGAGATATCGGGCGAACCAGTCCAAGGTGGCCTGGTAGGCGGCCGCTGCCTGTATGGCGTCGTAGCGGGTGCCGGTGTCGTTGAAGAAGGCGTGGTCGGCGCCGGGGAACGTCCGCATCTCGTGCGTGAGCCCGGCGTTCGTGAGGGCGGCATCCATGGCGTCCCGGGTGCCGTTGACGCGGGAGTCTTTTTCGCCATACACGCCCAGCACCGCCGCCTTCGAACGGGAGAAGTCGGGGCTGGAGACGCCCGGTCCATAGAAGGGGACTGCTGCCGCCAACCGGGGTTCACCGGCGTTGAGGAGGCTCCACACCTGACCTCCACCGAAGCAGAAGCCGACGACGGCGAGCTTCGCGCTGGGCGATCGTCGAGCCACCTCGGTGAGCGCGGCCTGCATGTCGGCCACGAGGTCGGCCTGCTGGGCGTTGCTCAGTGCGGCGGCCACCTGGCCCGTGTCGGCGATGGCCGCCGTGCCGCCCTGGCGGGAGAGCAGGTCGAGCGCCAATGCGTTGTAGCCGCTGGCGGCAAAGCGGGCCGGGAGCTTGGTGAAGTGGGCGGTCAGTCCTTGGTTCTCGTGGATGATCAGCACGGCGCCCTTGGGCTGGGCGGCCGCTGACCAGACCCCCTGAAGTTGGCCAGCTGGGCCGGCGAACGTGATGGGTTGTGCCGCAGTCGTAGCCGAGGACGTCGCCGGAGAGGAGCTGGCAGTCGTGCCCGTACCGGGGTTGGCCGTTGTCGACGCCGAGGTGGCCGCGGTCGTGGACGACGATGAAGAGCTGCTGCCGCAGGCCGCCAGCAGAGTTGTGGCGGCGGTGACGCTGAGGCCCATCAGCCCGAGCCGCCGGAGAGCCTCCCGGCGGGAGAGCAACCCGTCGTGGAAGTCGAGGCCGACCTCTCCGGCCAGATAGTCCTTGAACGCCATGCCCCGAGGGTACGCCCGGACTTTGGCGCGGGTGCCGCGCGGCCCCACTGTGGGAGACGGCCCGGGCTCGTGCCGCACGCTCTGTGCCGGCTGGGCGGCTGATGGATCGAAGACGACACCGCGCACTCGTTCAAGGATCGTGCGGGGAGTGTCATGGCCACATCAGCGGATGACGTCCGCCTCACTAGCCCAGGCGATCACGAAGGAATCAAGAGCGTTCGGGGAGGCCTAGTCACGCAACTTCTCAGCATCGGTGCGCAAATCTAGCAAGCGCATTGTTGGCTCCAGGTACGTTCGTCGATGCAAAACAGCACGCAGATCGCTGATATCGGTACAGGCGGCCTGGACCTGAACGATGGTCAAGGCAAGCGAGGTCATCTCCTCGCGCAACGAGGCTATGTCCTGCGTCAACGTTGCAACATCGTCCAGCGCCCCATAAATCCATCCCTCGACCACGGCGGTGGCTTGTGCATCCAAGGGACGCAGAACGTCCAGGGATTTCATCAAATCCGACCACCGCATTTGCGACATAGCCGTAGTCTGCCGGCTCAGCGGCCGGACCGCACCTACATTGCCGCGAATTCAGAGACGACATCCCATTGCTGTAGCCCGACGCCGGCGAGGTCGTCGCTAGCGAGCTGGCCGCCGGGGTAC
>JAXDQG010000405.1:0-4191 GCA_034667945.1 Acidimicrobiia bacterium
GCCGGCCTTTCGACCGGCGCCCAAGCGGTGCGGCCTCGCGCATATCCGTCATACCACTCTGCGCGGTCGGTCGGTGACGCTCGGCACGTCCCCATCGAATTCGACGTGGAGCCGCGGTACGCGTCGAATCGACGTCGAATCGATGCGAACGCAGCGAAAGTTAGATTTCGACGTCCGGATTCGACGAATTCGGTCCGGCCGGGGGCGACCACTCTGCGTGGCAGACAAAGCCAAGTGGAGGGGCGCCGTCCGCCGCAGTGGCCAGCCCACCCGCTCAGGTCGTTGCCTTCCCCATGGCCTGATACGCCTTGTCCAGGCACTCGGCGTAGTGACCGGGGTCGGGCATCATGTTCCGGTCGGAGACGACCGACAGCATCAGCTCTCCGCAATAGCTGCCCACCCCGTGCAGCAGCCCCATCCCGTCGGCCACCGCTGCGCCGCCCCAGAACGTCACCAAGCGCGCACCGGCGAAATAGAGCGAGTTCTTCGGCCCCGGAACGTTGCTCACCACGCAGTTCACCAGCGGCGTCGTCCGAGTCGCCATCTCGAACTGGCTGGCCAGCCGAGCACCGATCGCAGCCAGCCCACCCGGCAGGAACTCCGACAGACCAGCCAACGCCTGCGCATCCACCGCCTCGGCCGCCAGCTTCGACTCGTGGGTCGACGCCTGCACCGCCCTCAGCCGCTCCAGCGGATCCTCGATGTCGGTCCCGAGGGTGGCGATCATGGCTGAGACCTGATTCCCACCTGATCCCGCCTGCTCCGCCGTGCGGGTCGAGATCGGCGCCATCACCCGCAGCGAATCCTTGGGCAGCTCACCCTTCTCGACGAGGTACATTCGCAGCCCGCCGCCGACAATGGCGATCACCACGTCGTTCACGGTCGCGCCCGCAACGGCGGTCTTCATTCGCCGAACCTCGTCCAGGCTCCAGCGCCTGGCCTCCACCACGCGGTGACCGGAAACGGTGCCACTGAAGCGGGTCCGGGGAGCAGGTGTCGTGCGCGGCACATCCAGCCGCTGACGCATCCGCTGCTCTTCCAACCGTCCTGCACCCGGCACGCCACGGGACATCAGCCGGGCCATGCGCATCGGCCGGAGCGCGCTGTTGACCGCCGCCCGCGAGAGCAACTCCCACGGCGTCGGCTCGCGATCGGGCTTCCAGTCCGTGTCGGGAACCGGCGGTTCGGCATCGGGCTCATGGTCATGAACGGCCGAGATGATCTCGAGCATCGACACGCCGTCGATGGCGGCGTGGTGAGTTTTCTGCACGACCGCGAAGCTGCCCGGCGGAACACCTTCCACGTTGTCCAAGCCTTCGATCACCGTCGCTTCCCACAGCGCGCGGTTGTGGTCCAACGCTCGGGAGTGCAGTCGCGCCACTTGGATCATCAACTGCCGCCAGTCGCCGGGCTTCGGCAACGCAATGTGGCGGACGTGGAACTCGAGATCGAAGTCCGCGTCCTGGATCCAGTATGGATGGTCCAAGCCCAAGGGCACCGTCACAAGCTTCTGGCGGAAGGTCGGCGTCACATGGAGCCGACTGCGATAGAAGTCCAATATGCCTTTGAAGGTGACTGCCCCTCCCGGTGCAGTCGATGGGTCGTAGATGGAGCACATGTAGATGTGCCCCGGAGCGTTGGGCGTCTCGAAATAAAGGAACGACGCGTCCATGCCGCTCAGTTGCTGCACGGCTGTACCCCCTGCCACCCTCGTCAGGCCGCTTGCGCTTGCGGAGCGTAGTCCCGTTCAAGCGCCGTCAACAGGGTTGATTTTGCGAGAATCGACCAGGACCCGGCCCCTCTTTGCGCCGCTTCCAAAACCGGACCTTGGGCCCGCTTCCATCGGCTTGGTTAGCGTGGCATCCTTCCGCGCTGGCGGGCGCGGCGAGCGGCCCCGGGGGTGGATGTTGCGGCACAAGCGGATCCGATTCGAACATCTGCAGATAAACGGCGTGCCGGTCGAGGTTCGCTACGGCGATCTGCTCATCGCCAAGGACGACTGCGCGCAGCTGCTCGATTGGGAGGTCGTGGTTTCCACCCGTGACCGCCTCGAGCTGCAGATGTCGGCCTACGACGTGCACATGGAGACGGGCGACGCCCGACAGCTGTGGGGTCCGGGCGTGCTGGTGCGCTCAGATGGTCGGGCGCATGTCTTCCGGGGTGGGGGCACCCTCGACGGCTTCTCGAGCGACGAGCTCGACGGCTGAGCGTGGCCGCTGGTCCCGCCCACATTGAGGGGGGCGGTGAGCGCCCGGAGCTCCCGGACCTCTCGGCCAGTGAGCTCGCTCGGCTTCTCCGCAGCGGCCAGGCGTCCGCCCGAGAGGTCCTGATGGCCCACCTCCAGCGGATCGAGGCGGTCAATCCGCGGGTGAACGCCATCGTCACCCAAGATGCCGACGCCGCCATGGCCGCGGCCCACAACGCCGACCAGAGACACGCCGCCGGCGAGCCCCTCGGCACATTGCACGGTCTCCCGGTCGCCCACAAGGACCTGAACGTGACCGCCGGGATGCGCACCACATTCGGCTCACCCCTGTTCGCCGAGCACGTCCCCGACGTCGACGCGCTCATCGTTGCGCGGGCCAAGGCCGCAGGCGCCATCACCGTCGGCAAGACCAACACGCCCGAGTTCGGGGCCGGGTCCCAGACCTTCAACCCGGTGTTTGGCGCCACCGGCAACCCGTGGGACCCGACCCGTACGTGCGGCGGCTCCTCAGGTGGGGCGGCCGTGGCCCTGGCCTGCGGCATGGTCCCGATCGCGGACGGCTCGGACATGGGCGGCTCGCTCCGCAACCCGGCCAGCTTCTGTGGCGTGGCGGGCCTCCGGCCATCCCCGGGCCGGGTCCCGACCTACCCCGCACGCCATCCCTACGGCACGTTGTCCGTCGACGGGCCCATGGCTCGCACCGTCGCCGACCTGGCCTTCTTCCTCAGCGCCCTCGCCGGCCCCGACTCCCGCTGCCCGGTCTCCATCGACGAGGAACCAGCGATCTTCGGCGGTCCACTCGAGCGCGATCTCCACGGCGTTCGAGTGGCCTGGAGCCCCCGGCTCGGCGATTTGCCGGTGGACGAGGAAGTCCGCAACGTCATGGAGGCCGCCCGCCCCGTCTTCGAGGCCCTCGGCTGCGATGTCCGTGAGGCCGACCCCCCGCTCCAGGGAGCGGACGAGGCCTTCGAGACCCTCCGCGCCTTCCAGTTCGAGCTGAGCTACGGCGCCCTCTACGACCGCAACGCGGGGCAGATGAAGGCCTCGGTCCAGTGGAACATCGAGGCCGGGCGCCGGCTGAGCGGACCGGATGTCGGTAGGGCCGAGGTGCTCCGGGGCAAGGTGTTCGCCGCCATGGCCGACTTCTTCGAGCGCTACGACGTGCTGGTGGCGCCGGTGTCGCAGGTGCAGCCGTTCCCCGTCGCGCTCGAGCACCCCAGCGTGGTCGATGGCCGTCAGATGAACAGCTACATCGAGTGGATGCGTTCGTGCTCGCGCCTGAGCATCACCGCCTGCCCGGCCCTCTCCGTACCCGCGGGCTTCTCATCTGACGGCCTGCCGATCGGTCTGCAGCTAGTCGGACCGTACCGCGGGGAATGGCCGCTGTTGCAGGTCGGCCACATGGTCGAGGTCGCCCTGGGCGCAGCCGGCCGCCGCCCGCCCGTTGTCCAACCATCGAGTTCCTGAGCGGACGGGCCGAGGCCCCTCAGCTGGTGGCGCAGAGGCCGGCGAGGGAGTCGATGGCGGTGCCCCGCCGCGGCTCGCGCACGACATGCTGGTCGAGGCCGTTGGTCATGTAGGCGAACGAGAGCCCCGTGGCCGGGTCGGCCCAGGCCAGCTGGCCGCCGGCACCGGGGTGTCCGAAGGCGCCGGGCGAGACCGAACGACCCAGGCCCCGGATGTGGGCCCGGCCGTCGTCGCCCGCCAGGATCAACCCCAGCGAGCGGTTGGCCGGCGTGCGCATCAGCGGATCGGGTAGCGAGTTCCTCACCCGGGAGGTCGCGTCGGCCAACAGGTCGGCGGGCCACAGGCCCGCCGAGTTCGACAGGAGCTCCTGGTAGAACAGCACGAGCTGGTCGGCCCGGATGTAGCCGCCGCCGCCGGGGACGCCCACCTCCCGGGTGATCGGCTCGTTGAACCGCAGCATCAGCTCGAGGGTGACCTCGCCCACCAGCAGCTGGTCGACCCCGAAGGCGGCCCGGACC
>JAXDQG010000406.1:0-5008 GCA_034667945.1 Acidimicrobiia bacterium
GTGACGGTGCGGCTTGTAGGGATCTTCCAGCCAACGGGTGTCGCCGGTGAGCTGCACGAGCACCATCAGCAACGTGGGAATGTTGGCGATGGCGACTGCCTCTTCGAACTGCTGCTTGTGCTCTGGACTCAAAGTCATCGATTCGGCCACGAATTTCCCCCAACTGCTTCGGGATGTCGCTGAAACTCTACGCCAGGAGGGAGGAGCGGCACCCAAAGAGGACGCCCACCCTCGCGGCTACCAGATGGTGCCCTCGACACGCAGCCCTTCGATCTCTTCCGCGCCGAGGCCCAACTCTGCCAGGACCTCGTCCGTGTGCTCTCCATAGGAGCCCGGCACCGACCTGCGGCCATGCCACCCGTTCACCTCGAAGGGCGTGGGCGTACCCACGAAGCCGTCCGGGAAGGAGACGAGATACTCGTTCGCCTGCACCTGCTCGTCATCGGCCAGGTCCTCCAGACGGTTGACCGGGGAGCACCAGACACCGGCGGCTCGGAGCATCTGCCACCACTCGGCCGTTGTCCTTTGGCAGAAGGTCGCCTCGAATTGCTCGGACAGCGCCTTCTTGTTCTCGTCGATGCACTCGAACGCGAAGCGCGGGTCGTCGAGCAGATGTTCGAGGCCGAGGACCCGGGCGAGCGGCGGCCAATGGTGCGGGTGGATGGCGGCCACTGCGATCCAGCCGTCGGCAGTCGGATAGGCGCTGTACAGCGGGGTGGTGTCTTCACGCACGAAACGCGCCATTCGGCTCCCGAGCGACGCCATCATGCCGACCGGCAGCAGCTGCAGCCACAGCATCGATTGCAGCTGGGATGTCCGGACCAGACCACCTCGCCCGCTGAACTGACGTTGCACCAAGCCGGCCATGATCGCCGAGGCGAGATTCGTGCCAGTCAGCACGTCGCTCATCGAGCCCGGCGGGTAATTGGGTTCTTCGGTAGGCGACGAATTGTCCATGAAGCCGCTGTACGCCATGCCGATGGTGTCTTGGCACGGATCCGTTGCCAGCGGACCACGGGGCCCAAGTCCACCGCCTTGCCCATAAACCACCATCGGGTTGATGGCGTGCACCGAATCCACGTCGGCGCCCAGCGCCTTCAAGCCCTCGGATCGGAGGTTGGTCACGAACACGTCGGAGCGGGCCACCAAGTGGTGAAACACCTCGCGCCCGGAAGCACTGGTGATGTCGAGCGAAATGGCGCGTTTCCCTCGGTTGACGCTGCCGTACAGCCACGAGCGGCCCCGGTCGTCGAGCTGCACACCGTGGATCATCGAGCCGCTGCGCATGGAGTCCTGCCGGCCCACCTGCTCGATCTTCACGACATCGGCGCCCAGGCTGGCCAGCACCAGACCGGCGACCGGACCCTGCACATACTTGGTTATCTCGAGGACGCGCACGCCGGTCAGGGGCCCGGTGGGCGACCCCTCTGCGCCGGATTCGATCGTGTTGTCGGTGTTCACGTGTTGGCCCCCATGGTCATGCGACGACGTTCCCGCTGCTGCCGAGTTTGCGTAACAAGTGGCCATCCGGGGCGTCAATGTCGAGCAAGGCGGCACCCTCGTCCGCCAGCAGCCGCGCCACGGATCGCCCCGGAAACATCGCCCCGGAAACCATCGTGGCCTGCTCTACGACGCTAATTCTCTCCGATGGACCCACTCGTTGCCCCCGGCCGAGTCGGCGGCACGTTAGCCGGGGGACGCGCAGCGAGCAGCAGGTCAACGTAGGTGGACGTTCAGCGAGCGGGGGCTCAAGGATGGGTGGAGTGTGGTTTGCGCTGCGGCTCAGCCCTTCACAGGCCTGGGCGCGCGACGCCGCGGTCACAGATGGGGCCCCACGCGCGGTTCCCGGATTTGGGTTGGTTCAAGGCGCGTCCACCACGCTCATTCAGGCCTTGCTAGGCCGTCTTGTCTGGGTAAGAGCGCGGATGTCGGAGGGGGATCTATCCCCGACGCAGCCTTTGGCCTAGTCGTAACCCAGCCCTTAGCGGCGAGGTTATCCGATAGGACTTGGATGCTCGTAAAGCCGTAATCTCCTGCCGTAGGGCGGCGTTCTCCGCGGTTAAACGCGCCGACTCGGACGCGTCTGGCGCGCCAGTCGTGGCCAAAGAGGTAACCGCATCGATCCGCTGCGTGAGTTGACCGATATGCCACAGGAGGCCGGCGAGCTTCGGGCCGCTGAGGGCCGTTTGTATACCGAGAAATGACCCGCGAGGATTGGCGAGATACCGACCGGCGATACCGAGTTCGTCGATGACTTTGCGCACGCGGTCATGCAGTGTGCTGGGCGGATGGTTGTTACCAGCATCATGCACCACAATGATGGCGCCGGGCTTGGCGACAGCCGCCCAGGACCGGATCTCCTCGAAGCGAAGGTCGTCGTCCGCGTCGAGGATGGTCAGGTCGGCCTCGGCGAAAATATCCGGCGGTGGAGTTTGTTCCAGCGCAAGTTCATGGCTTGGCTGCGCGAAGAACGGTAATTGACTGAGCATGGCCCGGTAGTAGCTGTCACTCTCGTAAGCACGCAGCCGACTATTCGGCGTAAGACTGCAGGCGACCCTGCGAGTGCTGTAACCTTGGCCGACCCCGGTTTCAACGACCAGTGAGGGCCGAAGCAGGTTGACAAGCTGGGCCAGGAACTCGGTGAACTCCACCTCCGGACTCATTTCGTTCCATGAGTGCCAGCCCGGCTCGGCCCAAGGTGTAAAGGTCGTTTCGTCCTGTGGCTCTGGCTCGCTGAACCAGCCAGAGCTCTCGAATGTGGGCAACTCGGGATGCAGATCGGCCGATGGATTGGCTGTAACTCGGTGCCGAAGCGCTTCTATGTCACCGAGCAACTCGGCGGGCAGCTCAGCCGCGCTCCAATGCGACGTTCGAGGCGAATGGGCGGTGTTGGCGGCGGCTCGGGCTCGATAGTACTTCTCTTCGTCACTTGGGTTCGCAAGGTCAAGATACCAAGTGTCGTGACGTGCGATATAAGGCGGTCCGGTTCGAACTGCACTGTCGATCACAAATCCACTACCGGGGCGATACAGGGCGAAAGTGGTATCTATGGGAGCGAAATATACTCCGGGCCGGAGTGGTCGCCGCCAGAACTGCTGCTCCCAGGTCAGCACCGGCTCCTTGTGAGCGTAGTGATCCGGCAGATCATCGAGGCGAAGACCGAATCCGACCTTGGAAATAGTCGGGTACTGTTGGAGAAGTTCTTCGAAGTAGGTGAGCGCATCAAGCGGACATTCATCAGCGGGAACCACATCCGGATCTGTGTAAACGAAGCCTCTCCCGTCCGCGCGGGTTAGCGTCTCAGGCGCTTCGAACAACGCTAGACGCCCGTAGTTCTGGCCGAGCCGAACGACCGTGTGTGGTGTCTGCTGGTAGAACTCCAGCAGCGGCTCGTAGGTTGAGTCGTTGTCGAGAAGGTAGATCTCCTGGCATCCGGCACGCTCGAGCCACGTGACGAGTTCCATGAGGGTTGCGACACGGTCGCGGCAGTTGATGAAGACAGGCGGCGGCACGCCTTCTGACTCTAGGTGAGTTGGTGGGGCGAGCGGCGCAATGGGCCAAACGCCGGTAGGGCACCGGCGGTGGTTCGCGCCTGTTGCGGCGCGAGTCGCTCGGCCGCCGGTGACTCAGCCGCCGAGTGACTCGTAGCAGGCCCTCAGGATCGTGTGTGCCCGGTCGTCGCCGACCGTCCCCTCACCCATGCGGTTCATCACGTAGGCCATCGTGAATCCGGCATCGACGTCGTTCACCACCAGCGAGCCGCCCCAGCCACCCCAATAGCACACGCGGGGGTTGGGAGCGATGGGTGCCCTCGGCGAATTGAGCCCATAGCCGACGCCGAAGGTGACACCGATGCCCAGCACCAGGTCACGCCCGGCCGCCTGAACGTCGAAGATGCGCTCGACGGTGGCCGGCGACAGCAGATCTACGCCACGGGCGGAACCACCCGCGGAGACGGCGCACTGGGCGAGCGCCACGCTGCGGGCGTTGCCATGCCCTCCGCCAGCGGGGATCTCGGCCCGCCGCCAGGGGATGGTCCAGGAGTCTTCGGCCGCCAGACGCGGATTCGAGGCCCGGTAGGGGATGGAGGTCTTGTCGGGCGGGGTGCCATCGGCTCCGGTCCCGTAGACGAGCGGCGGAGCAGGGATGACATTGGCCACCCGGGCGTCGTGCTCCGGCCCGGTTCCGATGTGGAAATCGGCGCCGAAGGGCTTGGCGATCTCGTCGGCGAAGAACTGTCCGACCGACCGCCCGTCGACCCGGCGCACCACCTCGCCCACCAGATTGCCCTGCGTGATGCCGTGGTACCCCGACTTCCAGCCCGGCTCCCACCAGGTGGCCTGCTCGGCCAGGAAACCCGTGACCTTGTCCCAGTCGTAGAGGTCGGTGACGTCGAGCCGCTGGTCCCAGCCCGGCAGACCAGCCGTGTGGGAGAGCAGATGACGCACGAGCACGTTGCTCTTGCCCGCCTGCTCGAACTCCGGCCAGTAGCGGTACACGGGAGCGTCCACATCGACCAGACCACGGCTGGCCAGCACCAGAAGCGACAGGCAGCTCATGGTCTTGGTCGTCGAGAAGACGTTGATGATCGTGTCCTCGAGCCATGGCTGGGTGCCCGCTTTGTCCAACGTGCCGCCCCACAGGTCGACGACCATCTCGCCTCGCAGCGTCACGGCGCAGGAAGCGCCGACATCGCCGTTCCGCTCGAAGTTCTCGGCGAAGGCGTCCTTGACCGCCCCGAAGCCCGGCTCGCAACGACCGCTCATGTCGACCATCTGTTCCCCCTGGTGAACAGGCCCCTGTCCGGCGCAACTCATGTCGCGGAAAGGGCCGAGCGGATGCGACCCACCTGCCTCAGCAGATCGGGAGCGTCCGGGAGGCCAATCCGCGCAAGCTCTCGGCGGGCAACCTAGTCCGGAGCGACGAGTGCCTCGTAGCTGGCTACGCTCCGCCGCTCGGGTGGGCAGGAGCTCGGGTGGGCAGGAGCCCGGGTGGGCAGGAGCCCGGG
>JAXDQG010000407.1:0-8123 GCA_034667945.1 Acidimicrobiia bacterium
CGCGGCCAACCGGGTCATCGGAAGCCCGGCCCACTTCGATGCCGAACGGGTGGCCGAGCTGGCGGGAGCCGCCTTCGATCGCGCCTTTCACCCCGTCGCCTCAGCCCGCCAGCTGTTGGCGGTCTGGAACTCGGGCTCCCGCACCGAGCACCTGCGGCGTCTGAACGTTCCGACGCTGGTCATCCACGGCGAGGTCGATCCGCTGATCGGGCCCGACGGCGGCCACCGCACGGCAGAGGTCGTGCCCGGTGCCGAGCTGCTGATCGTGGAGGGAATGGGCCACGATCTGCCACCCGCGCTCTGGCCGCAGATTGCCGAGGCCATGGCCAAGCTGGTCGCACGGGCCGAGGCTGGCTGACCGGGCGCTGGCTGACCGGGCAAGGCTGGCTGATCGGGCAACCGAGCCGCGGCGAGCGCTTTGCGGCGCACCAGGGGAAGGACATCCGTAAGCTCCGCCTGATTGCCGACCGGCACGGGGGGTCGCATGGGCATCGGGGAACACCGGTCATCGACCGTCGACGTCCGCGGGACACCGGTGCCCATCGCCAGCGGCGGAGATGGGCCGCCGTTGCTGTTCCTGCACGGTGAAGGCAACACCTGGCCATGGCGGGCGGTCCATGACGAGCTGGCCCACCACTTCGAGGTCCATGCACCGGTGCACCCCGGCTTCGGGGGCACGCACCTCCCGGAATGGGTCACGGGCATGGCTGACCTGGCGTACCACTACGTCGACGTGCTCGACGCCCTGGGGCTCGACCGCCCCGTCGTGGTCGGCGAGTCCCTCGGCGGCTGGCTGGCGTTCCGCCTGGCCGCCCAGCGCCCCGACCGCGTCTCCGGGCTCGTGCTGATCGGCTCCCTCGGGTTGCAGCCCGCCACGCCGATGCCGGACCTGTTCATCAAGGCCGGTCCCGAGGCGCTCGGCTATCTCTCCGATCGGCTGGACGCCCGGGCGGTTGATCCGCTCCAAGGCGACGCCGAAGCCGCCACCGACCTGTGGCTCGATCAGGCCGCCCAGGCCCGATTGATGTGGGAGCGCCCCTACGACCCGACCTGGCTGCGGCTGGCGCACCACGTGCGGGCGCCAACCCGGGTGATCTGGGGTGCGGCCGACCGGCTTCTTCCGCCCGACCACGCCACCCGGCTGGCCGACGTGATGGGCGCCCCGCCGCCGACGGTCGTCGCCGGAGCCGGACACTTGGTCACCGTCGACGCGCCGACAGACGTGGCGGCCGCAGTTACCGACCTCGCGGGGGAGATCGCCTGATGCAGCTCTACTTCTTCCATCTGATGCCGTGGCCCCACATCGACCCCGAGGTCCGGGAGAAGTACGGCTCGTCGTGGGTGGTCTACCCGAACAGCGAGTACGACCCCGTCGAGGGCAGTCGGCTGTACAACCAATACCTCGACCAGCTGTCCTTCGCCGACCAAATCGGCTTCGACGCGGTCTGTGTCAACGAGCACCACCAGAACGCCTACGGGCTGATGCCCAGCCCGAACATCATGGCGGCCGCACTGGTCAGCCGCACGAAGCAGGCTCGCATCGCAATCCTCGGCAACGGCGTGGCCATGCGACGCAACCCACTGCGGGTGGCCGAGGAAGTCGCCATGTTGGACGTCATGTCCGGCGGTCGGGTGATCTCCGGCTTCGTGCGGGGCATCGGCGCCGAGTACCACTCGCTCGGCCTCGACCCGACCACCTCCCGCGACCGGTTCTTCGAGGCCCACGACCTGATCGTGAAGGCCTGGACCACGCCGGGCCCCTTCGAATGGGACGGCCGGTTCTTCCACTACCGCTACGTTAACGTCTGGCCGCGGCCGCTGACCCAACCTCACCCGCCAATCTTCGTGCCCTCGCAGGGGTCCGACGAGACCCTGGAATGGGCCGCACAACATCGCTATCCGCTGGCCTGCACCTTTGTTCCCATGGAGCGTCTCAAGGCCTTCTACGACCGGTATCGCAGCTTCGCCAGCGAGCAGTTCGGCTATGACGCCGGCCCGGAGCAGTTCGGATTCACCTCGCTGATCCACGTGGACACCGATGAGAAGAAGGCCCAGGCAGCTGTGGAACCCCACGTGCGGTACTTCATCGAGCGGTGCTTCGTGCTCCCGCTGCCGATCTTCTTCCCGCCCGGCTACACCGACGCCGGCAGCTACCGGCGTCGGGTCACCATCGCCCGGGAGGTCGCCGCCAGCGGCGGTCCGACGCTCAACGCCGGCGCACCGCTCATCGGCACGCCCGAGCAGGTCGGGGAACGGCTCGTGGCCAATCTCGCCGAGGCCGGTGCCGGGACGTTGCTGGCGCAGTTCCAGGTTGGGGACATGCCTCATGACAAGGTGATGCGCTCCATGGAGCTGTTCGCCGACAAGGTGCTCCCCTACCTACCGCGCGAGCCCCGAGCGGCTGGTGCGGCCGGAAGCGCTGGCATTTCGCCTCCGGCATAGACGCGGCGCGGATAGGGCCTCCCGACGCCCCCGCGCCCCATCAAACCGGGAGCCCGTCGCTCGGCCCTCTCCACTTAGGCTGCGGTCATGCCGCTCACCGTGTCCTGCGCCTTTGCGACGTCGATGGCGACCCCCCGCTACGTCGAGCTAGCCGAGCACCTTGGGTACGAGCGGGCGTGGCTCTACGACTCTCCGGCGTTGTATCCCGACGTCTGGGCCACCTTGGTGCGCTGCGCAGAGCGGACCAATCACATCGGGCTGGGTCCGGGCGTGCTCGTGCCGTCGCTGCGCCATCCCATGGTCAATGCCGCGGCCATCGCCATGCTGGCCGAGCTCGCCGGGCCCACTCGGGTGGCGGTGGCCGTCGGCAGCGGGTTCACCGGACGCTATGCGTTGGGACAGAAGCCCATGCGCTGGTCGGCGGTCGCCGACTACGTCCGTTGCCTCCGCTCGCTCCTGGCCGGCGAAACGGTCACCTGGGAGGGCGGGAAGATGCGCATGATGCACCCGGCCGGCTTCGCCGAGCCACGGCCTTTGGCGGTGCCATTCCTCCTGGGTGCGGCGGGTCCCCGCGGACTGGCGGCAGCCCGTGAGGTCGGCGACGGCGTGTTCCTGAGCGCTCCCCGTCCGGTGCCCGACATGCCCTGGCAGGCGGTGATGATGACCGGCACGGTGCTCGAGAGGGGCGAGGCGCCGGACTCCGAACGCGTGGTCGCCGCGGCGGGTCACGGCGCCGCGGTGGCCTATCACTTCCTACAGCAGACCGGCCGCTCGGCCGACCGCCTACCGGGTGGCGAGGCGTGGCGTCGGGCCTATGACGACGTGCCCGAGGACGAGCGCCATCTCGCCCTGCACGACCTGCACCTGATCGCGGTGAACGAACGGGACCGACCGTTCATCACCGGCGACGTGGTTGCCGCGCTCGGCGCCGCCTTCACCCCGGAGGACTTGCGCAGCCGCCTCCAGAAGTTGGAGGAGGCCGGAGCGACCGAGATCGCCTACCAGCCGGCCGGCCCGGACGTCCCCCGCGAGCTCGAGGCGTTCATATCGGCCGCTCGCGCCTGACGGGCCGTTTCGCGTCTTCCAGGCCGCTCGCTCCGACAGCAGGCTTGCGGCTTTCAGGCTTCGGGGCCAGCGATGGCACGATCGCTACGCTGAAAGGGATGCCAGCTCCCGCCTCGCCGGAGGTCATCGCCGAGGCAGGTCGGCGGCGGACCTTCGCCATCATCTCCCATCCCGACGCAGGCAAGACCACGCTCACCGAGAAGTTCCTGCTCTACGGCGGGGCGTTGAGCGCGCAGGCCGGGTCGGTGAAGGCCCGCAGCGGCGGCCGCGCGGCCACGAGCGACTGGATGGAGCTCGAGCAGAAGCGGGGCATCTCCATCTCATCCGCGGCCCTGCGCTTCGACTACCGCGACCGCGTGGTCAACCTGGTCGACACGCCCGGTCACCGCGACTTCTCCGAGGACACCTACCGGGTGCTCGCCGCCTGCGACGCAGCCATCATGGTGCTCGACGGGTCGAAGGGCATCGAGCCGCAGACGCTGAAGTTGTTCGAGGTCTGCCGCGAGCGCCGGCTGCCCCTGCTGACCTTCGTGAACAAGTGGGACCGGCCGGGTCGTGATCCCATCGAGCTGATGGACGAGATCGAGCAGACGCTCGGGCTTCCTGCCACCCCGGTTACCTGGCCGGTGGGCATCGCGGGCGACTTCCGGGGCGTGGTCGACCGCCGCAGCTCCGAATACACCCGCTTCACGCGGGTCGCCCGAGGTGCCACCGTGGCGCCCGAAGAGTTGGCCGATCCGGCGGCGGAAGGCGCGGCCTGGCTCGAGGCGAGCGAGCAGCTGGAGCTCCTGTCGGCTGTGGGAGCCGACGTCGACCGCAAGTCCTTCCTGGCCAACGAGTCCACGCCCGTCTTCTTCGGTTCGGCCCTGACCAACTTCGGTGTGCGCAAGCTGCTGGACGCAGTGGTCGACCTCGTGCCCGCACCCGAGCCTCGCGAAGACATCAACGGACAGCCGCGACCGATCGGTGCCCCCTTCAGCGGCTTCGTGTTCAAGGTCCAAGCGAACATGGACCCCTCACATCGTGACCGGGTGGCGTTCATTCGGGTCTGCTCCGGTCGCTTCGAGCGCGGCATGGTCTTGGTTCATGGCCGCACCGGCAAGCCGTTTTCAACCAAATACGCCCATTCGCTGTTCGGGCAAGAGCGCGAGACGGTCGACGAGGCCTACCCCGGGGATGTAGTTGGCCTGGTCAATGCGGCCGAGGTGCGGGTTGGTGACACACTGTTCGAAGGTCCGGTGGTGGAATATCCGCCTATCCCAGCGTTCGCACCGGAGTATTTCGTGACGATCCGGGTGCGCGACACCGCTCGGTTCAAGCAGTTCCGCCGGGGCATCGCCCAGCTGGACGAAGAAGGCGTCGTACAGGTCCTCCGCGATCCGGACATCGGCGACCAGGCACCGGTGTTGGCCGCGGTGGGCCGGTTGCAGTTCGAGGTGGCCACGTGGCGTCTGGAAAACGAGTTCGGGGCGCCTGTCGAGCTCTCGCCGACGTCCTACCGAGTGGCCCGCCGTACCGACGAGGCGTCTGAGCCGGCCCTGCGGCGGATGCGCGGCGTGACCGTGCTGCGACGCGCTGACGGCACCCGTCTGGCCTTGTTCGAGTCGCCCTACTGGCTCGAGCGGGTGGAGGCCGACAACCCCGAACTCACGTTGGACCGACTGGTCGCCGAAGGCATGGCCGGCTGAACGCCGCGCTGGCCCCCTGAGGCAAGCGCGTCGATCAGCGAGACCGCCATTGCGGCTGACGCTTCTCGCGTCCGGCCGCCATGCCTTCTCGAGCGTCCTCGCTGGTGGCCGCCACCCGGCGCATGGTCTCGCCGAACCGGATGGCGTCGACCCATGGCAGCTCCTGGCCCCGCCACGCCACCTCTTTCGTGGCGCGCACGGCCAGCGGTGCCGAGAGGCAGAGCCGGCGGGCCAGGTCCTGGGCCTCGGTCATCAACTCGTCGTGCGCCACGACCTTCCACACGAGACCCATCTCACGAGCCCGCTCGGCGGAGATGCGTTCGCCGATGAGCAACAGCTCCATGGCGTTCTGCCAGCCGATACGGCCGGGCATGCGCACGGCGCCCTGGATGGTCGGCACGCCGAGTCGCACCTCTGGGAAGCCGAACTCGGCCCGGTCCGAGGCAATCACGAAATCGCAGGCCGAGACCAGCGTCAGGCCGAAGCCGAGTGCGTAGCCGTTCACGGCGGCGATGACCGGTTTCCACACCTCGATCCCGTTCTCCAAGGACGTGAGGGATGGCGTCTCCCAGTGGGTGGTGCCTCGGGGCACCGCGCCCCCCTTGAGGTCGTGGCCGGCGCAGAAGGCCCGACCTGCACCGGTCACGATGGCGACCCAGGCCTCGTCGTCGTCCCGGAACCGGGCCCAGCAGGCGTCGAGGTCGTCCCGAAGCTCCTGGTTGACGGCGTTCATCGCCGCGGGACGGTTGTAGGTGATCGTGGCGACGTGCTCGTCGCGCTCGTACAGCACCTTGCCCGTCATGGCGATCCCCCGTGCTCGGCTGCCCAGGCGGACCCTACACAGCACGCCCTCCGGGATTGGTGGCGTTCAGGTCCCCGGCTCGATCAGCAGCTGCGCCAATGTCTCGGTGATGGCCGGCGGAATGCGTCTGGGACGGCCGGAGGTATCGGTCACACCGGCCCGGACCTCGGCGGTGACCAGGACGGTGTTGTCGATTTCGCGCAGCACCCGCTGGCGCCAAGTGGTGGAGGCGCCCCGAATGTCGGCAAGACCGGTTTCCACCACAAGGAGGTCATTGGCCACGGCCGGTGCGCGGTAGCGGACCGCGAGATCGACGACGACCAACTGCATGCCTTGTTCCGCCAGCTTGGCGAGATCGATCCCGGCGTCGAGCAGGGCTTCGACCCGGCCAACCTCGAAGTAGCTCACGTAGATGGCGTGATTGACATGGTTGTAGGGGTCCAGTTCGGCGAAACGGACCCGGACCCTGCTGCGGTGGGCTGCCACGCGGGGTGAAGCTAGCGGTCGCCTTTACGAGGGCCCGCGTGCGCCGGGCGGTGCGAGTCGTGGGTGAACCTTTACCAAGCGTGATAAGCCTGCTCGAGACCCGAACACATCCGTTCGGTCCTCAGCGAACGCCGAGCCTCAAGGAATGCTCAGCGCTCAGCGGCGAGTGCCGCAGGCCGCTCAGCGGCGAGTGCCGCAGGCCGCTCGGCCGCGTCGTCGAGACTGTGGCACAGTTCGTCGAGCGCCCGGGTCACCCGGTCACGATCGCCGGTGGCGATGAGGTCCACCTGCAAACCGATGAGGGTTGCGTATGCCTGGGTAGCCAGGCGAGAGGCGAGCGCAGGATCGATCCCGCTCTGCTCCATGGCGTTGCGGAGCAGATCTACGCCGTCCGAGACGATCTGCTGGCCCACACCACCGAAGACGTCGGGCTGGCTGTAGGCCAGCGTCGTCGCCTCGAGCAGCATGCGGACCAGTCGAAGGTTCTCGCTGCGCGTGCTCCAGTCCCACATGCGGCGCACCAGGTCGGATGGCTGCGCCACCGGTTTGGCGGCCGCCAACTCACTCACTCCGGCAACTTCGAGCGCCAGCGCATGACGCACGGCGTCGGCCAACAATTGGTCTTTCGAGCCGAATTGGTACGTGAGTGTGTACGTGCTCGTACCGAGGCGCTTGGCCAACGGCCGAAGCGAGAGGTCTCCGATGCCATGCTCGCCGAGATAGGAAACGATCTCGGCAAGTAGGTCTTGTTTGCGTTGCGGGTTCGGTCGGCGTCCCATTGTCCGGCTTCGACTCCCTTGTGTCGTCGAGCCTGACCCCCGCCGCTGTCAAGCTGTCGGCATGGTAGCCGACTGTCGTAACGAAACAGTCAAAGTGGAACCAACCACCGTGCGTATTGCATCTGACGTTCTCCGAACGCCCACGCTACGCGTTCACGCAGCTACGCCCTGCTGACAGACGGTACCGCTTCGGCGAGCAGGGCGGGCTCGCTCAGCAACACGTGATCCACCGGACCACTGAGGATGAAAAGGACCAGACCCACTACCGCAGACACCGCGGCCACCGAATACGCGAGTTGGTAGTCCCTCATATCGTGGAGATAACCCAACAAGATCGGTCCCGTGGCGACACCGAGCGTGGTCACGAGTTGCGACGAGCTGTAGATCTTGGCGTACTCACGCACCCCGAATGCCTCGGCCAACAACAAGGGCTGCAGCATCAGCAGATTGCCGACGGCAAGGCCCAAGAGCACAGATGCGCCGAGAATTCCCACTTCGGTGTTCGCTCTCGACATCAAGGTCAGGGCTACGGCCTGTACGCCGATGAGCACGGCAGTCAACCAGCGTGACGGCACCCGCAGGACGACAAGGCCGCCCGCCAGCCGCCCACAGACGCTCGCAGCCGCCGTGCACGAGACCGCCAGCGCGCCGACGGAGTTGGACACCCGGTCGCTGCCCAACTTGTTCTGGTGCGCCAGCGCGCCCACCTGCGACAGCATGATGAAGGCGTACGCCAGCGTGGACACCACGAAGAACCGGGTCGCCCTGGCCTCCCGGAAGGTGTGTCCGGCGAAGGCGGTCGAGGTGACATCGCCAACGTGGTCGGCCGAGTCGCCATCGGGAAGCAGCCCCCGGGACTGG
>JAXDQG010000408.1:0-5806 GCA_034667945.1 Acidimicrobiia bacterium
CCGGCTTTCGAGGGACCGGTCTCCAAGGGGGCGTCCGTCGCTCTGCCGATAGAGCTCGGCCGTCCGATGCAGGTCAGCCGTCCGATGTAGATCAGCGTCTTCGTCGGCAGGGGGACGCGAGACCACCTCCCCCTGCTCGGCCTGGTGCCTGTGTCGTAGCTTCACCATGATCCAACCTTCCTCGCGGGCCGCGCTGCTGCCGTCCGCCGCCCAAATCGGGCTCAACCGACCCGGCTGGCGCATGGCGGCCAGCGGGCGCGGCCGGTAAGCGTCTTCAGGGCTACTAGCGGGGAATTCCCCCCGGTCCCCGCAAACAAACGAATCGGCGACGTCGGGAAGTGACCACTCCGCGGGCTCAGCAAGCCGAAGCTGGAGTCTTTGTCAGGACCTCAGGCGCTCGGATCAGGGGTGGACACGCTCGCTCTGGTGGGGCTCTCGCACGGGTGCCTCTGTGGTGAGCTCGTCGAACAGCTCGCGATAGAGCACGAAGGTGGCGCGAAGTTCGTCGGTGGTGGTCTCACTGGAGTCGGCCCGGAGGTGCACCGTCTGTGCGGCCTGGTAGCGCTGGACAGTCGCCGCAAACTCGGACGGCGCTCGGGAGGTTGCCTCCTCGAAGGTCTCGACCGGAAAGCCTCGTGCGCGGAACACCGCGGTGAGCAGGGCATCTGCCTCGTGCACCGCAAGCGCAGGCCGGTCGACGAAGCTGCTTTGCACACGTTGCCAGTCGGCGCGATACGACTGGCGCTCCGCCGGGGTCAAGGGCCTGAGGTGCATGCCGGCGAGCTCGCTCTGTTTGGAGTGTCCGCCGTCCGGGTCACTTCCGGGTTCTCGAGGACCCAGCCGCTGGCTGAAATCCGGACCGAAGAGGTCACGTAGCTGCCGTCGGCGCCTCCGCTGGATCAAGGTGATGACTAGCAATACCAACACCACCACGATCACCGCCGGGGCGACGAACCAAGTTGCAAAGCTCATAAGGGCCTCCCTGGGAGGTCACGGCTCGACCGGATCACGAGCCGCGGCCAGTCGACCTGGCGAGGTCTCGGTGGACTGTCTGCCACCCTGGACAATCTGCACCCTGCCACTGCACCCTAACGGTACGCGGCCCCGCCTCCCACGCACCCACAGGTCCGCCCATTCAGAGCTCCACGACGGTTCAGTTCCGCTCCGCCGTCACCTCTGGGCGGACCCCGACCTCCCCGCCACACCTCCGCCGCACCGACTCGGTCCTCTCCGCCGTCACCTCTCGGCGGACCCCGACCTCCCCGCCACACCTCCGCCGCACCGACTCGGTCCTCTCCGCCTACGCTGCCCGTCATGTCCGTGTTCGACATTCCCATCTCTCGGCTCGACGGCAAAGCGGGCCTACTCGACGACGTCCGTGGCCGAGCGGCCCTCTTCGTGAACGTGGCCTCCCGCTGCGGGCTCACGCCGCAGTACACCGCGCTCGAGGCCCTGCACGAGCAGTTGCAAGACCGCTCATTCACGGTCGTCGGCTTCCCTTGCAACCAGTTCATGGGTCAAGAGCCGGGCTCGCCCGAGGAGATCGCACAATTCTGCTCGGTGACCTACGGCGTGACCTTCCCTCTGTCGGAGAAGATCGACGTTAACGGCGATGATCGCCACCCCCTGTACGAGAAGCTCACGGCCACTGCCGACAGCCGAGGGCACCAGGGGGACATTCGGTGGAACTTCGAGAAGTTCGTGATCGCTCCGGACGGGTCGATCGCCGCCCGCTTCGATCCTCGCACGACGCCGGACGATCCGGCAGTGCTCAAGGCCATCGAGGCCGTTCTGCCCAACTGATCGCCGGGCGGTCCGCACCGGCCGATCACGTTCGAGCCATGTTTACGAACTTCGTGTACTGGCCCAGGAACGCCAGCCGCACCATTCCGGTGGGCCCCGAGCGGTGCTTGGCCACAATGACCTCGGCGATGCCCTGGTCGGGCGACTCTCGATTGTAAATCTCATCGCGGTACAGGAACATCACCACATCCGCGTCCTGCTCCAGGCTGTTGTGCACAACGATGCCGTTGGCCAGGAAGTTGTGGGTCCCGGCGATCGTGGCATCGAAGGTCGGCTGATGCCCGACGGGAACCATCTCGACAACGGGATCCCAATCAATGTCGCCCAGGGCCGCCTCCCGCCCAGCCCAGCGCGCCTCGACGCGGTGCCATTCCCCTTGGCCGGGGCCGTCGCGGCACTCTTCGTCTTCACTGCTGACGCTTGAGCGCACTCCCAGTCGCAGCAGAAGACGTTGGACGTCGAGCGCCAAGCGGGCACTCGGGGTGACGAGAGGACCCTGCGTGACTCCAAGGCGCTGCACGAAGAGCCTGATCTTCTCGTCGGCCAGCCCGAAGATCGACTGCGGAATGGCAGCCCCCCAGGCCTCCATTGATGCGGATCGCCCGGAGGGCCGGGTCCGCCCAGACATGACGGCGGAGAGGACCGAGTCGCCGCGACAAAGACGTGACGGGGAGGGCCGGGTCCGCCCAGACATAACGGCGAAGAGGACCGAGTCGCCGCGACGGAGGCCGCTTCGAGGGAGTGCGGCCCCACCCAGCTGCCGAGGCTCATGCCAACCGGCTCTGAGATCTCCACGCAAACGATCTGCCAGCTGGAGCAACTGCTCGTCGGACCAGCCGTCCGCAGCCTCGACCGGTTCGGGGATGCACGCCGGTACGGCAACCAGCGACTTCGGCTCGAGCAGGTCGAGGCGGGTCCATCCCGCCGGCGTGAGAAACGGGTGATTGGCAGTTGCCTCGATTGTGCGCCCAGAGGCCAACCTCAGTCGGAAAACCGGCTTCACCCCGGAGGGGAAGGTTCGCACCAGCCTGGCGG
This sequence comes from Acidimicrobiia bacterium, assembly GCA_034667945.1. Taxonomy (GTDB): domain Bacteria; phylum Actinomycetota; class Acidimicrobiia; order Acidimicrobiales; family CAIXPF01; genus JAXDQG01. The sequence continues at coordinate 2,839 of JAXDQG010000408.1, forward strand.
CGACCAAGCGGTGGTTGGCGTCAACCGACCAAACGAGCGGCTGCTCCTGTGAACGCATCAGCTCGCCGATGGTGACCTCTTCGCCATTGTCTGCCCGCATGATGCGGGTGTTCGCAGGCAGGCAGCCGGACTCGCGCAGGTCGGAGAGCATCGGCCGCTTGTCGGCTCGTTGCTCGAGACCTCGGTTGAGCTGCGCCAGCGCCACGACCGGTGTCTCGATCTCACGGGCGAGGATCTTCAGACCCCGGCTGATCTCAGCGACCTCGACCTGTCGGCTCTCGGCGGCGGACCGTCCGGTCATCAGCTGGATGTAGTCGACCACCACCAGCCCGAGGTCGCCGATCTGACTTTTGAGCTTGCGGGCCTTGGAACGGATTTCCATGACGGTCAGGTTCGGGTTGTCGTCGATCCAGATGGGCGCCTCTGCCAGCCGGCCGACGGTGTGGCTGATCTTTTCCCAATCGCCTTCGTTCAGGCGGCCGTTTCGCACCCGCGTGGCATCGACCCGGGCTTCTGAGCACAGGACACGCTGGGTGATCTCGACCTGGCTCATCTCGAGGGAGAAGAACAGGACCGGCCGCTGCCCAACTAGCGCGGCATGAGTGGCCATACCGAGCGCAAAGGACGTCTTGCCCATGGCGGGCCGAGCGCCGATGACGACGAGGGCATTGGGCTGCAACCCGGCGAGCAGGTCATCGAGGTCGAGGTAACCGGTGGGCGTACCCGTGATCGCCTCTCCGCGCTCGTACAACTGCTCGAGGCGGTCGAGGCTCTGTTCGAGCAGTTGCCGGATGGTTGCCGTCGTGCCGGCTTGTCGGTGTTGGGCGAGATCGAAGACGAGCGCCTCCGCGGAGTCGACCGCCTTGAGCACATCGTCCGGCATGGAGTAGCCGAGCTCGGCGATCTCCCCGGCGACAGCAATCATCTTGCGCAACAGGGCCAGCTCTTCGATGATGCGCGCATACCGGGCAGCGTTCGAGATCGCCGGCGCGTTGGCCTGAAGCGCTACCAGTGCGCCGGGGCCGCCGACGATCTCGAGGAGACCGTCGCGGGCGAGCTCGTCGGACACGGTGATCGGATCGACCGGCTCCCCCGATCCGTACAGGCCGAGGACCGCGTCGTACACGTGGCCGTGCGCCGGCTTGTAGAAGTGGTGGGGTTGGACGATCTCGGCTGCTGCTGCGATGGCGTCGCGAGAGAGCAACATGGCGCCGAGCAGCGACTCCTCCGCTTGGAGGTTGCTGGGCAGCAATCGGCCACCAGGGCGCGTCAAAGGAACAGCCTGATCGTTTCGGGCCATGGTCACCTGGTCGATCGGGACGGAGCCGAAGCACCGTCTCGGTGTGGATTAGGTCCGTCTCTGCTCGCCAGCCGCTGGGCCGGTGCTCGCCGAAGCAGCGATCGGTCGTCCGGCAGCATTGGCGACGAGCCCTGTGGGCATCCAGAGGAGAGCACCCAAAGTTCTGGGGATAACAGCCTTTCCCGATGCAGACCTAACAGTGCACGCCTGGGGATAAGGCTGTGGGTTGTAGCTCCAGGCTGGGGAAACTACCTAGCGCGCGTCTTGGCGACCTCCGCCGACCGGCCCAATGCGGCCCACGAGCAGGCTCGCAGTCGGGGCGATGTTCCTTGGCCCAGCCGCCGGCTTCGCCGGATCGCCGCGCCTTGGACGAGTTCCTGGTGGCCCCATTCGGCACTCGAGCCGCAAACGGCCGGCACGAGGCGCGTTCAACCACCTGCACAGACTGCCTGCGCTGTAGGCCCGCTTGGGCGGCAGAGGATGGGAAGGTGACGGGCCGCCCTCAGCGGCCCGATACCTGCACCTGCAAGAACACCTTCACATCAGTGTGCAGCTTGGCTGGGACGGTATGCAGACCGGTCGCCTTGATGGGCTCTTCCACGTCGATGACTCGACGATCGATCTCGAAACCCGTTTGGGCGTAAACCGCATCGGCAATCTCCGCCGCAGTGACCGAGCCGAACAAGCGGCCTTCACCACCGGCCCGAGCCTCGACCCTGATGGTCACAGGAGCGAGTTTGCGGGCGATCTCTTCGGCGGCGCCCCGCTCTCGCGCGTCGCGGATCTCACGCGACCGACGCATGGCGGCTGCCTGATCTTCAGCACCGGGATGGGAAAGCAATGCCAGGCCCCGAGGAATGAGATAGTTCCGGGCGTAGCCATCGCTCACGGACACGACCTCGCCCCGCTTGCCGAGGCCGGCGACCTCACCACGCAGGATCACCCTCATTCGGCGGCCTCCGCGGTCTCTTCGGCCGGGGCGACAACAGGTGCCTCGGTGACCCCGGTCTCGGGCTCGGGGGCATCGCGGCGGCCACGGCGTTCGCCTCCCTCTCCGCGACCACGGCCGCCGCCACCGCGCTGCGTCGTCACACGGTTGCTGTAAGGAAGCAGCGCCATCTCGCGGGCATTCTTGATGGCAACAGCCACGGCCTGCTGCTGCTGAGCATCATTGCCGGTGACCCGCCGGGCCCGGATCTTCGCCCGGTCGGACATGAACTTCCTCAGCAAGTTCACATCCTTGTAGTCGACGTAGTCGACCCGCTCCTGGCTGAGGATGCTGATCTTCTTCTTGCTGCGCCGGGCGTTGTCCTTGTTCTTCCCGCGCGGCGCCTTGGGCTTGCTCGCCATCAGAACGGCTCCTCGTCGTAGTCATAGGCCGGCGGCTCATTGTTGGTCGGCCGGGCACCACCCGACTGCGCTCCGCTGAGATTGCCGCCTCCGCCGAAGTCCGAACCCGGCCGGCGGTCGTTCTTCGTCACCTCCGCGCTCGCCCACCGGAGGCTTGGCCCCACCTCGTCGGCGATCACCTCGATGCGTGAGCGCTTGTCGCCATCCTGGGTCTCCCAAGAGCGCTGCTCGAGCCGGCCAACGACCATGACGCGCGTGCCCTTACCCAGCGTCTCACTGACATTTTCCCCCAACGAGCCGTAGCAAACGATGTCGAAG
>JAXDQG010000409.1:0-6447 GCA_034667945.1 Acidimicrobiia bacterium
AACGAGCGGCCACTGACCCGCTACTTCCCGGAGATGGTCGAGGCGCTCCGACGCGAGTTGCCCGAGCGCTGTGTCGTGGATGGGGAGCTGGTGGTGGCCACCGACGATGGCGAGGGCGGTCGCCGGCTCGATTTCGACAACCTGCAACAGCGCATCCACCCCGCGGTCAGTCGCATCACGATGCTGTCCCAACAGCTGCCCGCCGACTTCGTGGCCTTCGATCTGCTGGCGCTCGGCGACGACGACCTGCGGCCCGAGCCGTTCTCGCGGCGGCGACAGGTCTTGACCGAGGCGCTGGCCGGTGTCCAACCGCCGGTCCATGTCACGCCGGCGACGACCGACACGGATGTGGCGCGCGATTGGTTCGTCCGCTTCGAGGGCGCCGGGCTCGATGGGGTCATCGCGAAGCCGACAGCAGACCGCTACGTCGAGGACCGGCGGGTGCAGTTCAAGCTCAAGCACTCGCGGACCGCCGATGCGGTTGTCGCCGGGTTCCGCTGGCACAAGGACGGCCAAGGCGTCGGCTCGTTGCTGTTGGGGTTGTTCGACGACGACGGCCGTTTGCACCACGTGGGCGTAGCCGCCAGCTTCACCACCAAGCGCCGAGCCGAGTTGGTCGACGAGCTGGCGGCCCTCCGCCACTTCGAGGTCTCCGAGCATCCCTGGGCCGACTGGCTGATCGCCGAAGCCCATGCCGATGGCCGCATGCCGGGTGGCCTTTCACGCTGGAGCAACGGTAAGGACCTGTCGTGGGAGCCCCTGCGGCCCGAGCGGGTGGCCGAGGTGGCGTACTCGGCCGTCCTGGCCGGCCGGTTCCGGGCCACCACCCAGTTCAAGCGTTGGCGTCCAGATCGCACGCCCGAGAGCTGCCGTTACGACCAGCTCGAAGCGCCGCAGCCTCTCGGGCTCGACCACGTGCTGGGGGCAAGCGGCTGAGCGAGGCCCTTCAGGCGTCGCTCGATGGCGGTGGTGCACGAAGGTTGGCTCAGAAGCTGACCGACACCTTCAGTGCGTCATCCTCACCGGTGTTGGCCAGGTCGAACGCCTTGTCGATCTCCTCGATGGGCAGCACATGGGACAACAGTGGCGTGACATCGATCTGACCCCGTCGGATGTGGTCGAGGGCGACCCGGAAAGACAGCAGACCGGGTTCACCCTGGGCGCCATAGGTGGAATGAGCGGTGAGTTTCCGACGGAAGAACATGCGGAAGTCGATGAGCACCGGTTCGTTCGTGTCAGGAAGCCCGAACCAGTAGATGCTGCCTTCCGGCCGGCACAACCCGACCGATTGCAGGAGGGTCTCACGTCGGCCCACGGCCTCGACGACGAAATCAGCCCCCTGGCCGTTGGTGAGGTCCATGACGGCGTCGGTCATGTCCGAGGTGCTGACGTCGACGGTGACATCCGCACCGAAGCGCCGGCTGGCGGCGAGCCGGGCTGACGAGCGGTCTGCCACGATGACCTGGGCGGCGCCGGCTCGTTTGAGCAGCCACGACCAGAACAGGCCGGCGGACCCCTGTCCCAGGATGGCGACGGTGCGCCCGGCCACATCCCAGCGATGCTGGCGATGGGCGTACACCACAGTGCCCAACTGCTGGGCCATCAGCACCTGCTCTATTGGCGGAAGGTCACCCTCCAGCTTGATGACGGATGAGGCCTTCGCCCGCTGAAGCTCCGAAAAGCAACGGGCTTGGGGCACGAAGGGGGCCAGTAGCACCTGGTCACCAGGGGCAAGCGACGGATCCTTCGATTCGAGAACTTCACCCACGCCCTCGTGGCCCGGATAGCCGGGCTTCCACAACCGTGGATCGGTCTCGACCCCGTCGTTCACCACGTGGAGGTCCGAACCGCAGATGGACGCGAAGTGCGTCCGGACCAGGATGTCGCCGTCGCGCAACGGCTCGAGCGGGGCTTCGACGAACGCCATGCGCCCCTGCTCGACCAGTTGGCCCGCCCGGCTCGTCGTCATTGTTCCGTTCCCCCCATATCGTTCGGTTCGCCCCCATATTGTTCGGTTCCCCCCCATTGCTGTGTGGTCCCCAGCGCCGTCAACCCTGCGTCGTCGTGCGTGATTTCGCCAGTTTCCGGGCCCGTGTCAGGAGGCCCTCGGCTCCGAGGTACGCGGCCATTGCTGAGGCTTCGTCCTTCGGCCCTGACCACCGCCACTCATCAACCGACCCCACTTCGGGTCCTTGCGCGTCCAAGGTGGCCAGCCGCCGGAAGAGCACGGCCAGCTCGATGCCGTCCCGCAAGGCGACGGCCAGCTTGGCGGCTCCGCGTATCCCGGGGACGTCCCACTGGCCGGGTGCGGCCGGAATGGCGTCGATATGCCCGTAGCGGGTCAGCACGGCCGCCGCGGATTTGGCTCCCCACCCCGGGATGCCCGGAAAGCCGTCGGCGCTGTCGCCAACGAGTGCCAGGTAATCGGGAATCGACGCGGGCGGAACGCCGAACTTCGCCACCACTCCGGCCTCGTCGAAGAGCTTTCGCTGTCGACGGTCGAACTGGACGACGCGCTGGCTGCGGACACATTGGGCCAGGTCCTTGTCCGGCGTGCAGATCATCACCCGTTCAACTCGGGGGTCTGCGTCAGCAACGGAGGCTGCTGCAGCCAGCGCATCATCAGCCTCGTAGGTGACCTCCGGCCAGACCGCGAAGCCGAAGGCGGCAAGGGTCTCTTCCAGAAGGCCGAACTGACCCTTGAGCGCCGGGTCGATGCCCGCGCCGGTCTTGTAACCGGGCCAGAGATCGTTGCGCCACGATTCGATGACATGGTCGGTGGCCACACCGACGTGGGAAGCGCCCTCCTCGAGGAGCTGTATCAGGGAGGAGAGGACACCGCGGGTGGCGGCGATCTCCTTGCCGTCGGCGGCCTGCCGGGCCGGCACCGCGAAGAAATGGCGGAACAGTTCGTAGGTGCCGTCGACAAGGTGGACCATCAACACGACGCCAAAGCTAGGCGCACCGGTGTGCGGGCAGACTGCCGAATGCGACCGCCTTTCGCGCGAATGACGAGGGCGACCTCGGAATCGATGCACAGTTGTACCGCATTCGCTAACGCGTGTAGACCACCGAATTGTGCGAGCGCGGCTGTTCCGGCAACGACGGCAGGCGCCCGCGGTCCGCTTGGCGGTTGTGCAGCCGCTCGACGGCGTCTGCAGCCAATGCGGCGGACGCCGCACCACCCGCACCACCCAGGAGACCCGCGGATCCTGGTGCGAGAAGTGTCTTGCATGGTGGCCCGAGGGACAGGACACCGAGCAGCCGACGTCGTGGCGCTTGGTGCATTCGCCACCACCTCCTCGCCGCCCGACGGGTTGAGAGAATCGCTCGAGCGCGTTGTTCCTGCTCAGCGGGTGCGATTTCGGTGGTTCAGCGCGGCCTGCGCTTGCTCGAGGAGCACTTGGGCCTCCTGATATTCGCGCTCGGCTTCTCGTCGGGCGTCGGCGGCGGCTGCCTGCTGTGACTCGGCGTCTTCGAGAGTGAGGCGGGCATCGCGGAGTTGGCGTTCGAGGACGTCGACGGTGGTCCTGGCCTGCTCGACACGTTCGCTGGCTGCCTGAGCCTGGCTGTCCGCCTCTGCCAGGCGATCTTGGGTTCCCTCGACCTCGGCTTGGGCAGCGGCAAGAGCTTGGCGGGCTTGCTCGTCGGCCTCCTCCTCGGCTTTTCGCTGCTGGGCGGCTTCACGGGCCTCGTCGCGGTCGCCTCCCGCCGGCTTCCCAGCTTTAGCCGGGGTCCTGGTCTTGGGAGCCGAGCGGCCTTGGGGCCCACGCCGCGGCTTGGCGGCCGACGGGGCGGGAGCGAAGATGGCCGCCAGTTCGTCGAATGGGGTCGGTTGCGGCGCCGCGGCGAGATGACCACGGCGCAGGCTTTCGCTCGAGTCCGGGGCGAGCGAGGCCGCTTCGAGGATCGAGGTGACGTCGTCTCGGTGGTTCTCGCCGGGACGGTCGTTCTCCTCCAGCGCCTGCTGGGCGAGGTCGGTCAGCTGGCGCACGATGCCGCGACGCTCGGCCTGGGCGGTGCGCAGCCAGGCGGCGTCGCCTTCTTCGACCGCTAGGCGCTGGGCCTCGACCACCTCGTGACCACTACGAACCAGCTGTTCAGCAAGGTCGGGCGCTCGACGGAGGGCCTGGTTCACCGCCCAAGCCGCGACCGTGGGCCGGGCGAGGGCGTGCACGGTGGTGGCGTCGTCGCGGCGCGTGGCCTGTCGCAGTTGCTTGACGAGGGCCTCACGCTGAGCGACGAAGGTGTCCGGCGGGGCGTCGTAGAGGGCATCGATCGAATCGTCGAGATCGACATCGTCGGTCGCCATGAATCTCATCCTGCCCTTCCAAGCACGACGGCCCCGGACCCTTTGGTCGGACATACTCGTTGACCTGCCCTTATGACTTGGTGCGGGCCAATTTTCACGGAGCGTGACGTCCAACCGCACGTCGAAATTCCGCGCTGTACGCGCCGATTCGACGTCGATTCGCTGCACATGCATGGAAAGAAGCCCGCTCGCCGACTTCATTCGTTGGGGTGAGTGACGCCCACGCTGCACGGTTTTATAAACGCGTTTCGTGGCTACAGCGGCAGCCACGTCCCCACCCGACGAATCACGCGCTTGGTCGCCATACCCCGCGGTAGGGTCCGCCGATGATCGAGCGCATCGAGTTCGGCCGGACGGGACACCAGAGCAGTCGGGTCATCTTCGGCGCAGCCGCACTCGGCGGCATGCGTCAGGAGCGCGCCGACGAGTTGCTCCCCCTACTCCTGCGCCACGGAATCAACCACCTCGACACCGCCGCGGCCTACGGCGACTCCGAGCTTCGCTTGGCGCCCTGGCTGAAAGCCCATCCCAACGAGTTCTTCGTCGCCACCAAGACCGGCAACCGCTCCGGTGACGGTGCCCGCGCCAGCTTGGAACGGTCCCTCGAACGACTCGGCATCGACCGGATCGACCTCATTCAACTCCACAATTTGGTGGAGGAAGACGAATGGGATGTCGCCCACGGCGCCGGCGGCGCCGTCGAGGCGCTCGCCAAGGCGAGAGATGAAGGGCTGGTGCGCTTCATCGGCGTGACCGGCCATGGTCTCCGCATCGCGGGCATGCATCTCCGGAGCTTGGCCCGCTTCGACTTCGACTCCGTGCTGTTTCCCTACAACCACCTCCTGCGGGCCGACTCGGGTTACCGGGCCGATGTGGAGGCCCTGATCGCGACGTGCCACGACCGCGGGGTCGCGGTGCAGACCATCAAGTCCGCCGCCCGGCGCCGCTGGACCGACGACAGCCAGCCCCATTTCGCCTGGTACGAGCCACTGCCAGCCGGCCCTCCACTCGAACGAGCGGTGCGCTACGTCCTCGGCCGCCCCGGGCTGTTCCTCAACTCGTCCAGTGACGCTCGGCTGCTGCCGTCGATCCTCGAAGCGGCCGAATCGGCGCCCGCACAAGGCGTTCCTTCGGACGCCGAGCTCGATGCCGACGCCACCGAGCTGGCCATGCGCCCGCTCTTCGACGGCGCCGCCGTGGAGCGGATCTGACCCCCGCGCAGCACAAAAGCGCAAAGCGCAAAGCCTTACGCGATCCGCACCGCAATTCCCTCCAATCCATCGACCGCAGGGAACCTCTTCAGCACCTCGGGATCGTGACCGGGCACGATGACGCCGTCCGAGCCGGCAAGGTCGTGCAGGCGGTCGAACGCCCCGTACATGCCCGCCAGGTCGTGCATCACCGCAAAGGGCGCGTCGTGTTCGAGGTTGGCGTAGAAGTGCGCGGCGTCGATCGCCAACACGACGAGGCCCTGCCGGGTCTCGACCTTCACCACCTGTAGCCCGGCGGTGTGTCCCCCCACATGGTGCACGGTCACGCCCTCGGCGATCTGGGCGTCACCGTCCACGAACTGCAGTCGCCGGGCGTAGTTGGCGCGGACCAGTTCGACCACATCGTCAACCTCAGTCGAATGCCGGAACTCTCGCCGGGCTGCGTAGCGCCCTGTCCAGAACGCCATCTCCCGGTCTTGCAGCACGAATCGCGCCGAAGCGAAAGGCGACACGTCACCGATGTGGTCGTAGTGGAAATGGCTGACGATGACGAGCGGGACGGCCGCGCAGTCCACGCCGAGGAGCGCCAGTCCATCCGCCGGACGTCGCAGATGTGTGCGCCCACGCCGAGTGCCGGATGCCTCCCGAAAGCCAAGGTCGACAACGATGTCCTCGGCGGGTCCCCGAATCAGCCAGACGAAGTAGTCGATAGGCACCGGGGCCTCATGAGGATCTCCGGCCGAACCATAGAAATAGTGTCCGCGAGTTCCCACATACTGGCCGTACTTCACCGCATAGATCTCGAGCGACTGCGCCGTCACGCCCCAACCCCCGTGTGGTCACCGCCGGCCATGCGTCTCATGCGCGCGGGACGAGTCATCGCGGATCTTCCTCGAAAACACGGCGGATCTCCTCGATCGGCAC
>JAXDQG010000410.1:0-17555 GCA_034667945.1 Acidimicrobiia bacterium
CTGTCTATCGTGCTGGTGACCAATGCCGTGGTGCTCACGCACCGAGCCGGCGCCGACGGCGGGGCGTCAAGCTTCGGCGCCCGGTCGCCGGCGTCGTCGAAAGCCCAACGGTTGGCGGGCTTGGCGCTTGCCCTCGGCTTCGTGGTTACCGCGACTGGCACGGTGGTCACCGCGACAGGCCCGCACGGTGGCGACGACCGGGCCGCTCGCTTCGGCTTCGCCATCAACCATGTCGCCCGGGTCCACAGCCTGGCGGTGTGGGCCTTCGTCGCGGCGGTCGTGGCCCTCTCCGTGATCCTCGCCCGCAGCGACGGAGCGGGCCCACGCCTCGATGCGGCACGCAACCTGCTGATCCTGGCCCTCGCGCAGGGCGCCATCGGCTACACGCAGTACTTCACCGGCGTGCCGCCCGTACTGGTCGGCATCCATCTGTTGGGCGCTTCCCTCGTATGGGCCGCCACCGTCTACCTCGGCCTGTTGGTGATCGGGACCGGCCCGGCAATCGTCCCAGCCGGAACTGGCCAACAGCGTCACCCTCCAGTCCCGGTACTCTCACGAGGGTGAGTCGCGCGGCGCGGCTCACACTCTCGCCGAGGAGCACGAGTCCAGGAGCGTCCGCATGTCACCGGTAGCGCCCGCACCGGTCGAGGTCGACGAGCCCACGAGTGACACGTTCGCCGACCCCGACCTTCCTTGGGTCGTCATCGTGTGGAACGACCCCATCAACCTCATGTCCTATGTGGCCTGGGTCTTCCAAAAGCTGTTCGGCTACAGCAAGGAGAAGGCCAACCAGCTCATGATGGATGTGCACCACAAGGGCAAGGCGGTCGTGTCCAACGGCCCGAGGGAGAAGGCCGAGCTCGACGTGTTCCGCCTTCACGAACACGGGCTCTGGGCCACGATGCAGCAGGACAAGTAGGGCGGCGGTCCATGGCGTTTCGCACACCGAGACTCGTGAGGCGCAGTCGGCACGGCGTCGAGCTGCATCTCTCCTCAGACGAGCGGCGCCTGGTCAGCACGCTGATCGGCGAGATGCGCGACCTGCTGGGCACCGATGATCCGAGCCTGCGCAGGCTGTTCCCGACCGCCTATCACGAAGACCCCGATCGCGATGCCGAGTACCAGATCCTCGCTCGCAACGAGCTGCTCGATCGGCGCCTGCACGCGCTGGACGCCATCGAGGCCAGCCTCGACGCCAAGTCGCTGACCCCGGATCAGGTGAGTGCCTGGATGCAGGGGGTCAACCAGATCCGCCTCGTGCTCGGCACGCGCCTCGAGATGACCGAGGACGAAGACGAGTTCGACCCTGATGCGCCCGACGCGCCCGCTCGTGCGGTCTACGCGTATCTCGGCTACCTGCTGGACCAGTTCGTGGACGCTGCGGGCGTCTGATCGGTCTGGAGTCAGCTGGAACGGGACACGAAGAAGGCTCCTGCGGTGCCCGGTCCGGTGTGCGCCCCGACGCTCGGGCCGATGCGGAACCGCACGAGCTCGTCGACTTGGGGGTGGCCGAGGAGACGCTTCTCCAACGCCCGCCACAGCGGCGCCGCTCCGCTGTCGGCCACACCGATGGCCACCCGCAGGCCGCTCCCCCCGGCGAGAACCTGGCGAGCCATGCCTTCGGCAGCGTCGTCGATGTTTCGTACGCGGTCGACCACGACGACATCACCGCGCAGCAGGGTGAGCAGCGGGATCAGCTCGTCGACGTCCTCGTCGACTCGGATGCGTCCGCCGGCTGCGGCCAGGTCGAGCGCCCGCACGACAAAGACGTTGGCCACGCGAGGCAGCAGTTCCTCGGCGGCGCGTACCGCGGCGGCCGCGTCGGCGCCGGCGAGCAGCGCCTCGGCGGCCTCCCAGGCGGCGAAGGCGACGCCGAATGAGCCGGTGTGGGTGTCGACCAGGTGCACCGGGACCGGGCAGCGGGTCGATGCTGACCGCGCGGCGTTGAGCGTGCCCGACAGCTCCGAGCCGATGTGCACCGACAGGATCTCGCTGGCTCCGGCGTCGACGAGCAGGCGATAGGCGGCCAGGAAGTGCCCCGGGCTTGGCTGGGAGGTCGTGACCTTGGGCGTGCCGTCCTGGAACAGCGCGTAGAAGGCGTCGGCATCGAGCTCGATGCCTTCGGCGTATTCGACGCCGTCGACGGTGACCGTGAGCGGCACGACGACGATCCCGTAGCGCTCGACCAACTCCGGCGGCATCTGCGCATTGGAATCGGTGACCAGGCCGATCATGCGAGCTCCCGGCGTGGACTCGGCCCGACAGCCATGGGCGGCCGAAGAGCCGGGCGCTGCATGTGAGAACCCTACCGATCCTTTGGGCCGCAGGCGGGCGGTCCATCCCGAGAGCAATCGGCCGGACGGCCGCTGCTACGCTCGCCAGCGCCGGCCCCCATCGTCCAGCGGCCTAGGACATCGCCCTTTCAAGGCGGTAACACGGGTTCGAATCCCGTTGGGGGTGCACGTCGGATTTTCCGCTACACTCCCCCGATGCGTTCGGGCCCGGTGGTACCGGTAGCGGACGTTCTTGGTCCTGTGGTGCAGCTTGGAGTGCACGCCGGCCTGTCAAGCCGGAGGCCGCGGGTTCAAATCCCGTCAGGACCGCCACGGTCGGGTAGCTCAGTTGGCAGAGCGCGCGCCTGAAAAGCGCGAGGTCACCGGATCGACGCCGGTCCCGACCACTGGAGAAGAGCCGGTCAGCCGGGGGGCGGAGCGACTGAGACGCAAGCCGACCTAGGGTCGTGCCGGGTCACGTGCCGGAAGAATCCGGGTCCACGCGGTAATTCAGGGCTGGACTTCGGCGTCCGGGCCGGGATCATTTCAGCGGCAGTCGATGGCGACCTCCAGTGCGGTGCAGATATCGCGGATCTTCGCGTCGCTGAGTCTCCCTAGACGGTCGACCAGCACGCCGATGGAGACGCTCTCAACCGAGTCGAGGTTGGCTACGCATGCAAGGGGCACGGGATCCTCGCCTGGTTCGAGCGCCACCTCGCTGGCGAGCCCACGGATCGTCGTCGTGCACGGCGCGATCATGGCTCGGCGCAGGCGGGGGATCGCCGCGTCACGCGACAGCACCACAACCGGGCGGCGGCGGATCTCGGGAAGCTCACACCACCACACTTCGCCACGGCCGGGGACGGTCACAATGCGGCCGCAGCATCGCGGAACGAGGCGAGGTCGCCCCACTCGTCTGGCGTTGCGACCGGGGTTCGGTCGTAGGCGGCATAGCCTGCGTCGAGTTCAGCAGCACGCTCACGGGCGAGCAGGGCTTCGAGGGCGGCGTCCAAAAGAGCAGCATCGGTCGAATAGGCGCGAGCCCGCCGTGCTCTGCTCAAGAGCTCCTCGTCAACCGTCGTGCTCACCCGGACCCGTGCCATGCCATAAGTATGCCACGATCATGCCATGAGGCGCCGAAAAGCCATGCGGACCCGTGGTAACGCCCGAAGGGCGCCACCGCCGCCACGGCTCATGACCCCACCTTCGGGAGACCCGGCTTTGGGAGACGAGGTCATGGCGCATGCCAGACTGCGCCGGTGAGCTCTCCTCTGCATTCCTATTCCGATTCCATCCAGATCGACGCCCCACTGTCCGCGGTGTGGGAACTCGTCACGGCGATGGAGCGATACGGCGAGTGGAGCTCTGAGAACACCGGTGGCTACTGGCGCAAGAACGCCGAGGGCGTTCCGGGCACGGGGCGCGTCGGTGACCAGTTCGTCGGCATCAACCGGCGCGGCGAGACGGAATGGAAAGCCCTCGTAGAGATCGTCGAGCGGGAGGAAGGCCGCACGTTCGCGTTCATCACAGGTGGTGCCGACGCCAATTACGTGTTCTGGCAGTACCTCCTCGAACCGGCTGGCGAAGGCACGCGCCTCACCGAGAACTGGGAGCTGCGCAGGCTGACACCGCCCATGGAGGAGAAAGGCGAGGAGGAAGTGGCCTACCGCATGGCCAACATGCGAGAGAGCATTCGGGCCACGCTCGAAGGCATGAAGGCCACTGCGGAGCGGGCCGTCGCATAGCTTGCGCGCCGAGGGCCTCCTTGATGTTCAACTCGGCCCTCTCCGCGACCTCGTAGGCGCGACTTTCACGCCCACGCCGGACTCGGCTCAGAGCACTTGGTCGACCATGGCCAGGTGCATCTTGGCTACCCGGGTCGGCTGACCCTCGAAGACCTTGGCCCGCTCCGGCGACACGTTGTACTCCGCGAAGGCAGCCTCGAAGTCGCCATCGTGGCTGACGGCCCACACGAATTGGTTGTGCTCCCGATCTGCCACCGCGAACAGCACCTTGAACCCGTACTTCTCGCGCACCGGGATGATGTTCGGGAACCAGGCGAGGAACGCATCCATCTCACCAGGCACGAGCTCGTAGCGCCGCAATTGAACGGTGGCCATTGGCGGAACCTCCTGGGTCAACTCCGGCCGATCAACCGCCCCCCAAGACGGCCGCCGGACGTGACGGGAGGCTATCCCAACAACGGTCAGAGCCCGATGAGCGTCACGCTCGACACGTCACGTGGGTTGGGCGCACGACGAGGACGACCCTGGTGGGGGCGTCGGGCGGCGGCTGGCCGCCGCGCCCGTAACGCTCGGACAGCTTGGCGTAGAAGGCACCGGTGGGGTCGGGCTCGATGCGCTCGACCACCCCACGGACCTCGAGGTACCGGTAGCCGCTCTCCGGATCGACCACCGACATCGCCAAATGGGGGTTGGTCTGCAGCTGCGCGTACTTCCGCCGGGTGTTGGTGTGCGTGAACCGCAGGTGCTCGCCGTCCCAGAGGAACCACATAGGGTTGGCCTGGGGTCGTCCGGCCGAACTGACGGTGGCCAGATGTCCGATGAGCGGACGATCGAGCAGGTCGAGGAACTCCTCGGGAATGATGCTCATGACGACATCATGCCGCCGGGAACCGCTGCGCGGTCCAACGGGGGTGGCACCGGGTGCGCGAGCGGTGGACCACAACGCACCAGCGACAGGTCGCCGACCTGCCGTTCGGCGTCGTCCAGTCTCCGGCGCCCGTCGAGCGGATCGTCGGCCAGCACCCGGCAGCTGAGACCTGGTCCGGCCAATTGGAACCAGCGGTCGTCGGCAGTGTCCACCGGGCGAGTGGGCACGACCGGGCGATTGGCCACGTGCAACGCCCCGACATAACGAGCGCCGCCAACGACCGCCGGGCCACGCCACCCCGCGGCGCTGCACAGGCCGTCGCGCACCAGGGGCCGTCCTTCGACGTCGATGCGGAGCGATCCCTCCAGCTCGATCCGGCCCGGGTCCTCGCCGCTCCGGCCGAGCACCACCTCCTCGCGCCACACGCACGATGCCCCCGCCCCAACCTCGACCTCGTTCCGGTACCGGTAACGGGCACCCTCGGCCACGATCACCGGCTCGGGTGCCCACCACAACGAGCCTCCGGACGCCACTCGAGCGCGAGTACGGGTCGTGACCCATCGCTTCGCTGGGCAGGGATGGGCGACGGTCGAAGCGACGCTCCGAACGACCAGCTCGCAACCGGGCCCGACCTCGATCTCCATGGCGAGCTGATCGTCCTCGAGGAGCGCGGCGGCCGAGCCCACCAGCCAAACCTCGACCGCCGAGCCTCGCCGCGGCCGGATCTTCACGGTCAACGGGGGATCCACCGTCAGCCGCCGGACAGCGCCGTCGGCCACCTGCAGCACCAGGCATGCCTTCACACGTCAGCCGCCTCGGATGCGGGCGTCCACGAACGCCGCCACCGGTGCCGCGCCCGGATCGTCGACCAGTGAGAGCAACACCGTGGCCCTCCCCCCGCGAACCCGCTCCGCATCGACCCTCATGACGTCGAGATCCGAGCCCACCAGCGGCGCCAGGTCGGTCTTGTTGATCACGAGCAGGTCGGATCGGGTGATGCCCGGCCCACCCTTGCGGGGAACCTTGTCACCCCCGGCCACGTCGATGACGAAGAGCTGGAGGTCGACGAGCCGCGGCGAGAACGTGGCCGTGAGGTTGTCGCCACCCGATTCCACCAACACGACGTCGAGGCCGGCATGCGTCTCGATGAGGCGCTCGATGGCGTCCGCATTGGCGCCGATGTCGTCCCGAATGGCCGTGTGGGGACAGCAGCCGGTTTGCACGGCCACGATGCGGTCGTCGGGCAGCACACCGGCGCGGCGCACGATGGCCGCGTCCTCCTCCGTGTAGATGTCGTTGGTGACCACAGCAACCGAGCGCGCCGGCTGCAGCGCACGGCACAACGCCACCACCAGCGCCGTCTTCCCCGAGCCGACCGGGCCGCCGATGCCCACCCGCAACGGGCCGCGGCGCCACCGCGAGCCAGGCTCATCGAGCACCTCGTGATGCGGATGGTCATGGCTATGCGGATGGTCATGGCTATGCGGATGGTCGCGGCTATGCGGATGGTCGCGGCTATGCGGATGGTCATGGCTGTGGACCAGAGTCTCGTCATGAAGCAAAGAGACGCACCTCCCAGTGGGCGTGACGCTCGGCGCGCAACTCGACCGCGGGAGCGCCCCGCATCGGACAATTCGGATCGACCGCGGCCCTCACGGTGGCCTCGGCCAACGACGCCAGCCGAACCTCGATGCTCAAGGCATCGGCCATATCCAGCGACAGCAGCTTGGGAGCAGCCGAGCAGGTCGACATCAGTACCCCATGCACGGCCAGGCGGGCCGCCTGCACCGGGTCCAGCCCGGCCGCGGCGGCGACCACCCCCAGCACGACGGCGTGCACCTCGTACGGACAGTCCTCCAGCTGCGGCCAGATCACGGCTGCCGCGCGGCGTAGCCCTCGGCCCTGGGCGCGCGAGGCCGAGCGTAGAGCCGGCGACGGCTGGTGGGCTTCGGCCTCGTCCTGCAGCGCGCCGACCGCAGGATCGCTCAGCCCCGCCGGGCCGACCCGCACCATCTGGCACGCCTGGGCCGCGACCCAGGCATCCAGCATTCCGGTGGTGGTCACGCGGCCGGCGGCGAAGGATTCCAGATCGGTCAGGGTGCGCACATCACCTTCAGCGACGGCGGCCTCGAGACCGCCCGAGTGCGCGAACCCTCCTCCCGGGAACCGTCCGTCGGCCAGGAGCAACTCGATCAGCGACATCGGTGCCCGAGCGATCTCAGAACAAGGAGTACCGCTGCGCCAGCGGCAACTCGGCCACGGGATCCTCGGTCACCGCCACGCCGTCGATGCGCACGGTGAACGTCCGGGGATCGACCTCTATGAGGGGGGTGGCGGTGTTCTCTGGCAGGTCGGACTTGCCCACGCCACGGGTGTTCGCCACCGGCAACAACCGGCGCTGCAGGGCCAACCGGTCGGCCAAGCCATCGTCCAAGGCCGCCGGCGCCACCCACGCCACGCTCAGCGCGCCACCGACCGCCTGGCCGAACATCGGACGCGGGAGCACCGGTTGAGGGGACGGGATGGAGGCGTTCGGGTCGCCCATCTGGGCCCAGGCGATCATGCCGCCTTTGATCACCACGGCCGGCCGCACGGCGAAGAACGCCGGATCCCACAAGCAGAGGTCCGCCAGCTTGCCGGGCTCTACCGAACCGACCTCGCCAGCCAGGCCATGGGCAACAGCCGGGCCGATGGTGACCTTGGCGATGTACCGGCGAGCCCGGAGGTTGTCGGCTCCCTCGATCGGCTCGCCCGGAAGCGCGCCCCGCCGGGCCTTCATGACATGGGCCGTCTGGAACGTGCGAGTCACCACCTCACCGATGCGCCCCATGGCCTGCGAGTCGGAGCCGATGATCGAGATCGCCCCCATGTCGTGCAGCCAGTCCTCCGCGGCGATCGTCGACGGGCGGATCCGGCTTTCGGCGAAGGCCAGGTCTTCCGGCACTCGCGGGTCCAGGTGATGACACACCATCAGCATGTCGAGGTGCTCGGCGATGGTGTTCACCGTGTGCGGCCGGGTGGGGTTGGTCGACGAGGGCAGCACGTTGGGGTAGGAGGCCACCGTGATGATGTCCGGGGCGTGGCCGCCACCCGCGCCTTCGGTGTGATAGCTGTGGATCGACCGTCCGTCGATGGCGGCCAATGTGGAATCGACGTAACCGGCCTCGTTCAGGGTGTCGGTGTGCAGCGCGGCCTGCAGGCCGAACCGCTCGCATGCCACCAGACAGGCGTCGATGGCCGCCGGTGTCGTGCCCCAGTCCTCGTGCAGCTTGTAGCCCGCTGCACCGGCGCGGGCGGCAAGCGCCAACTCGTCCATGCTGACGGTGTTGCCCTTGGCCAGGAGCGCCACGTTCACCGGCCAGCCGTCGAGCGCGTCCAGCATCTTTGCCAGATACCAGGCGCCGGGAGTGGTGGTGGTCGCCTTGGTGCCCTCGGCCGGGCCGGTACCGCCGCCCACCAGCGTGGTGATGCCGGCAGCCAGCCCCTCTGGGATGATTTGCGGGCAGATGAAGTGCACGTGACAGTCGATGGCGCCGGCCGTCAGGATGCGGCCCTCGCCGGCCAGCACCTCGGTCGACGGACCGATCACCAATTCGGGGTGCACGCCGTCGGTGATGTCCGGATTACCGGCCTTGCCGAGCGCGACGATGCGACCATCGCGCACACCGACGTCGGCCTTGATCACGCCCCAATGGTCGAGCACGACCGCGTTCGTGATGACCAGGTCGATGGTGGAGCGTGTGGCCTGACCCATCGACTCTCGGATGACCTTGCCGCCCCCGAAGACCGCCTCGTCGCCGGCGCCGGCCGGCATCGTCCGATCCTCGGTGGGCGAGATGAACAGGTTCGTGTCGGCCAGGCGCAGGCGGTCGCCCACGGTCGGTCCGTACAGCTCGGCGTAGCGTCGGCGCGAGATCCTCACGAGGCGGCCGGGCCCTTTCCCCGCTGCAGGCCGGGAAACCGACGGGCTCCGGCGAGGCGTACCAAGGTCACCTCCCGGGCGAGACCTGGCTCGAAACGCACACCGGTGCCGGCCGGCACGTCGAGCCGGAACCCGCTGGCCGCGGCTCGATCGAAGGCCAACGCACCATTGGTCTCCGCGAAGTGGAAGTGGCTGCCTACCTGGATCGGCCGGTCGCCGGTGTTCTCCACCCGCAGCACCACCCGCTCACGCCCGGGGTTCAGCTCGATGTCACCTTCTGCCGCTATCAGCTCGCCCGGCACGATGCGGGCCGAAGCGTCTGCGCTGCCGCTCATGAGATCGGCTCGTGCAGCGTGACCAGCTTGGTGCCGTCCGGAAAGGTCGCCTCGACCTGCACCTCGTGGACCATGTCCGGCACGCCGTCGAGCACATCCTCGCGGGCCAACACCGCTCGCCCGGTTTCCATGAGCTCCTTGACGGTGCACCCGTCCCGAGCGCCTTCCATCACGAAGCACGACAGCAAGGCGACCGCCTCCGGATAGTTGAGGCGCAGGCCGCGAGCCCGACGCTGCTGCGCGAGCAGTCCGGCCATGGAGAGCAGCAGCTTGTCGACGTCGCTGGGCGCCAAGTTCACGGGGTGTCACCTTGGTTCAACGGCGCCAACGCAATCCGCTCCCTACTGACGGTCTTCATGCTCACGATGCTCATGCCCACGATGCTCGAGCTGACGATCTTCATGCGGTCGATCTTCATCCTTGCGGTGTTCATGCCGGCGGCTCACGGCCCGCGGATCGTAGGAGGCACGGCCCGAACGCGGCTGCTTTCTGTGACTAATGAAGCGTTACAGATTTCTTTCTTGATTCTTGCAGCATCTGAACCAATGGATAGCGGCTCGATCGGCAGCGCTCGAAATCGACGGCGTAAGGATCCGGTCAGCATCCGTAAAGGTACCGTTCGTCGAGTGGACATCTCCGGTCATGGCCGTGACACGACCCGTCTCGTAAGGTCCGCCGCCATCCGATGACATCCATCGGATGGAATGGAGGGGCAGCGTCTTGTTGAGGAATCGGAGTGTGCTTCGAAGGACGGTATTGGCGGTGACAGCCGCCACCGCTCTGCTGGCTGTCTCCTGCGGAAGCAGCAAGGACAGCAGCACTCCAGCTGCGACCGGCAGCTCCACCCAGACAGGAGGTTCGGTCAAGGTCGGGGTGCTCCAGTCGCTCAGCGGCACGATGTCGATCAGCGAGGTAGCGGTCAAGAACGCCGAGATGCTGGCCATCAAAGAGATCAATGCCGGCGGTGGGGTGTTGGGCAAACAGATCCAGCCGGTGGTGGAGGACGGCGAATCCAAGCCCGAGGTCTTCGCCCAAAAGATCGACAAGCTCCTGAACAGTGACAAGGTGGCCGCGGTCTTCGGTGGTTGGACCTCCGCAAGCCGTAAGGCGATGAAACCGGTGGTCGAGGGATCGAACGGGCTGCTCTTCTACCCGGTGCAGTACGAGGGCCTGGAGGTTTCGCCGAACATCTTCTACACCGGCGCAACGACGAATCAACAGATCGTGCCAGCGCTCGACTATCTGAAGCAGCAGGGCCTGACGAAGGTCTACTTGGTGGGTTCCGACTACGTCTTCCCTCGTACTGCCAACAAGGAGATCAAGGCCTTCGCGGGGGCGAACGGCCTCACCATCCTTGGTGAGGACTATCTCCAGCTGGGTGATACGAACGTGCAGGGGATCGTCCAGAAGGTCCTGGACGCCAAGCCACAGGTGGTCTTCAACACCCTGAACGGCGACTCCAACGTGGCGTTCTTCAAGGAGCTCAAGGCGAAGGGCAACACGCCGGACAAGATCCAGACCGTGTCGGTCTCCATCGCCGAAGAAGAAGTCGCCGGCGTGGGCGTCAACAACTTGCAAGGGCACCTGGTTGCCTGGAACTACTACCAGACAACGGATAACGCCAAGAACAAGGAGTTCGTGGCCGCTTTCCAGAAGGAATACGGCAGCGACAAGCACACCGACGATCCGATCGAGGCCGGCTACAACTCGGTGTACATCTGGAAGGCTGCGGTGGAGAAGGCAAACTCCTTCGAGGTCGAGAAGGTGAAGACAGGCGCCAAGGGGTTGGAGCTGAATACGCCTGAAGGGCCACTCACCGTCAGCACCTGGAACCACCATGTGTTCAAGACCGCCCGGATCGGCAAGATCAACGCCCAGGGCCTGATCGACGAGGTCTGGAACTCCGGGAAGCCGATCGAGCCGGATCCGTGCCTGGACAGCTACACGTGGGCGAAGGGTCTGGCCGAGGGCCAGGCCCGTCAGGAGTGCGACAAGGCCAAGGCCAGCGCCTGACCCGCATGAAGCCTGTGGCGGCGCCGAGCCGGCCCCGCCAACGAGCCCAGCAGAGATCTTCGGATCGCCGTCCGCGCGGCACCCGCGGGCGGCGATCCGAATAGCCGGAGCAGCGCCGTGCAGACACTGTTGAACAACCTCTACATCGGCATAACGCTTGCTTCCATCTTCCTGCTCGTCGGTCTCGGGCTGACCTTCACCTTCGGGCAGATGGGCGTCATCAACTTGGCGCACGGCGAGTTCATCATGGCCGGGGCATACGTGCCCTATGTCCTGCAAACCGGGCTGCTCAAATCGCACGACAGCGCTGCAGTGCTGATCGCCTTGCCTCTGGCTTTCGTCGTCGCCGGGCTGATGGGCGCCGTGTTGGAGCGGGTCTTGTTGAGACGCATGTACGACCGCACCCTCGACACGCTGCTGGTCACGTTCGGCGTCAGCTTGATCTTGCAGCAGCTGGCCAAGGACCTCTTCTCGGCCAACAACAAGGACGTCATCACGCCGACATTCCTCCGTGGACGATGGGAACTCTTGGGGGTTTCCCTGACTCATACGCGGCTCTTCGTGGTAGTCGTCGTGCTCGTTTCCATGGCGGCCATGTGGCTTTTCATGGGCGGGACACCTGCGGGTCGCAGGATGCGAGCGGTCATGCAGAACCGCGATTTGGCCGCGGTGAGCGGCCTGCCCACCTCCCGAGTAGATGCCACGACATTCTTCATAGGTTCGGGGCTGGCCGGTGTTGCCGGTGTCTCGGTGGCCCTGATCGGGCCGATCGGCACCGGGACAGGTACCGCCTACATCTTGAGCGCATTCCTGGTCGTCATCGTGGGCGGTCTCGGCAAACTGCGCGGTGCAGTTGCCGCCGCCTTGATTCTCGGCCTGCTCAATTCCTACGTCGAGTACTTCACCTCATCGACCATCGGGAAGGCCATGGTCTTCGTATTCGTGATCTTGTTCCTGCAGTTTCGTCCGAATGGCCTGGTCAGCTTCCGAACTCGTGGACTGACGGCATGACGGACATCAGTGCCGAGACCAGGTCGGCCGAGGGCCAATTGTCGGACGGCGCGAACGCGCGCCTGACCACCGATGCACGGGACCATACCGACACACCGACTGCCGGTCGCACCGGCCGTCTCCCCCGCCTGGGTCGCCAGTGGGTGCTGCGGCTGGGCTTCATTGTCTTTGGCATTGCACTGTTCGCTTGGCCACATCTGCACGGCACGCCCACCGACGCCCGGCAATGGGCGGAATGGTTGTGTTACGCCATGGTCGCCATCGGGTTGGACATCGCCTGGGGATATGGCGGCATGCTTGCGCTCGGGCAGGGACTCTTCTTCGGATTGGGCGCTTACGCGATGGGGATGTACCTGTCGTTGGAGCAGGTTCCACGAGGGTCACTGCCCTCATTCATGGCGCTCTACAGCGACAACACGGAGCTTCCGCTCTTGTGGAAGCCGTTCCAGTACTTCTGGTTCGCAGCCTTGGCCGCTGTGCTCGTTCCGATCATCGTCGCCACCCTGTTCGGCATGCTGGTGTTCAGGCGGCGCATTCGTGGCCCGTTCTTCGCTCTTCTCACACAGGCCACCGCCGTCATCTTCACCTTGGTTCTGATCGGCAATCTGAAGCTGACCGCGGGGTTCAATGGTTTGACCGGCTTCAGCACGATCTTCGGTCGCAACAAGTATCGGCCGTCCACCAACCTCTGGCTGTACGAGGTGGCTGCCACCGGTCTGCTGGTGGTGCTCGCCGTCGCCCTGGTGGTCGTCCGCAGCCGTTACGGCCGCCTGCTGCAGGCCACCCGCGACAGCGAGGACCGCGTGCGCTTCCTCGGCTACGACCCAGCGGTGGTGAAGACTGTGGCGTTCGCCCTGGCCGCGGCCATGGCCGGGCTGGCCGGAGCCATCGCCGCTCCGGTTTTCGGCATCGTCTCGCCGGGTCAATTCGACTTCTTGCCCTCGATCCTCATGATCTGCTGGGTGGCCGTGGGCGGCCGCGGCACCCTGTGGGGCGCGGTGCTCGGCGCCCTCGTCGTCAACTGGACCCGGGTGACGGTGAGCGACGCCCGGCCGGACGACTGGCAATACATCCAGGGGGCACTGTTCGTGGCGGTCCTGGTCTTCGCCCCGGGTGGCATCGCGGGCATGCTCAAATCTGCGGGGCAGCGGGCCATCGCCCTGCTTCACCGACAACGCGATCGCAGCACCCTGCCATTGGCCACTCCGGAAGCTGCGGTGGCGGTCGGGCCCGGCCGGAAACCCGGCGCATGACGCCGGTCCTGGAGGTGCAGAACCTGTCCGTCGACTTCGACGGATTCCCGGCGCTCGATCGGGTGGATCTCACGATCGATCCCGGCGAACTGTCGTTCCTCATCGGCCCGAACGGCGCGGGCAAGACCACCCTCATCGACTGCATCACCGGCCTTACCCGACCCACGGCCGGCAAGGTGCTGTTCAACGGACGCGACATCACCCGGCTGCGAGAGCATCAACGGGTGCGGCTCGGCATCGGCCGGAGCTTCCAGACACCAACCGTCTTCGACACACTGAACGTGGTCGACAATCTCGACCTGGCCGAATCCTTCCGCCGGTCGTTGCCGGCGCTGTTCCTACGCCGCCGATCCGTGAGCGCGGGCGTGCAGGGGACCCTGGATCGCGTCGGGCTAACCGACGTCGCCAACCGCCCCGCCGGCGAGCTGAGTCATGGCCAGAAACAATGGCTCGAGATCGGCATGTTGCTGGTCCAGCAGCCAGAGGTGCTGCTGCTCGACGAGCCTGTGGCCGGCATGAGCCCGCAAGAGCGGCTGGACACGGGTGCCTTGCTCACCGAGCTGGCCGGCGATCACACCGTGGTGGTCATCGAACACGACATGGCGTTCTTGCGCCGATTCGCCAACCGGGTCACGGTGCTCCACGAGGGCCGGGTGATCTCCGCCGGCTCGGTGGCCGAGGTGCAGGCCGATCCCATGGTGCGCGAGGTGTACCTGGGGCGCTCGCGCGACGAACGTTCGGGCGGCCCTCGCCTCGGCCGGGTCGACGCGCCGTCCCGCGGCGAGGGGAAGGCCTGACGTGCAGCTCCACATCGACGAGGTCCGTGTGGCCTACGGCCGCACCCAGGTGCTCTTCGGCGTGTCGCTCGTGGTCGACGACGGCACGCTGGCCTGCCTGATGGGACGCAATGGTGTCGGGAAGTCGACGTTGCTGAACGCGGTCATGGGCCTGTTGCCCGTGCGGGCCGGGCAGATCAGCGTCGACGGCCGGGACATCGGTCGGATGAGTGCGCCGCAACGCGCCCGCGCCGGCATCGGCTACGTTCCCCAGGGCCACCAGGTCTTTCCTCATCTGACCGCCAAGGAGAATCTCGTGGTCGTCTCGGAGCGCAGCCGGCATCGCGACCCCACGGCCATCGATGAGGCGCTCGACGTCTTCCCGGCCCTCCGACGGGTGCTCGCACGGCCGGCGGGTCTCCTGTCGGGCGGTCAGGCGCAGCAGCTGGCCATCGCGCGTGCCCTGGTGTCCAGGCCCCGCCTGCTCCTGTTGGACGAGCCGACCGAGGGCATCCAGCCTTCGATCATCCTGGAGATCGAGGATGCCATCGCGGAGCTGCACCGCTCGACAGGGATGACGATCCTGCTGGTGGAGCAGTACGTCGAGTTCGCCCTTCGCCTGGCCAAGCGGTATGCGGTCATGGAAGGCGGTCTGATCACACATGCCGGTGAGACGACCTCCGTCGAGCTGGCCTCGTTCTCAGACCTCTTGGCCGTGTGAGCGAGTTGGCCGTGTGAGCGAGAGCGACTCCCGTCACTCAGAGCGCCTGGCACGACAGCAAAGTTCTACGGGCCGTCATCCAGCGTAAAGGCGCACGAACCATGATCTTTTCTTGCTGGTGAGATGATGGGGTCGTAGCGTCGTCGGTGCAGATCTGCACCTTTCGTGCTTTCCAGCCGTCCGCCACATCCGCCGATCCCGCCCGCTTCCCCGTCCCCCCACGAGGGAGCCCCGGACTTCCCCACCATTTGCGGTGCCGGGACTTCCCTGACATCGAGCGTCTACAAGCAGTCTTCGCCGAGTCCGTGCAGTGCAGAGGCGCGGGTGGCCGATGCATCGTCGTCGTCTCCTGACACGACATCTCCTCTGACCGCGATCTTCTGTGACACGGCGTTCCATAACTGCACCCGTGATCTCCGTATCACGCCCCCTGTCCATCTCCGACCGAGGAACGGACACGTGCGCTCACCAATCTGGAAACAAGTCTTCGATGCCACTGAGCGCCGGGCCAGCCCGGTGCTCGAGCGCACCGTCAATTCGAGGCCGCTGGCATACGCCCTCACGTTCGGTATGGCCTGGCAGAGGCGACTGAACGACCTCACCGAGCAACATTTTCGCCGTCTTCTACACGCCTGGAACATGCCGGCTGGCACGGATGTGAGGCGCATGTCAGATCAGATCACCTCGCTGGAGCGACGTGTCCGAGATCTGGCCAAACACGTAGAGGAACTGGGAGGAACCGATTCCCATGCTCAGACCCACCGCCGCTACTGATCTCGTCGATCGGATGGTCGATCGGATGATCGGCCGACTGCGAACCGACGCCGACAAGACGTGGCGTCGTACGACGAACGGTGTACGTCATCTGGCCGGTACAGATCGTTCGACGCTGGGAGCCAGCGCCAAGAAGACGGTGTGGCGGCGGGACAATGTGCAGCTTTGGCGCTACGACAGCGATTGGCGCCCCGACAAGCCGGCCCTCTTGTTGGTGCATAGCCTCGTCTCACGCAGTTACGTGCTCGACCTGCGGCCGGGCAACAGCTTCGTTGAAGCCTTGATTGCTCGGGGATATGACGTCTTCCTGCTCGACTGGGGTGTCCCAGATGCGGTTGATGCCGGCAACACGCTCGAGACGTATTGCCTGGAATATCTCCCGCGGGCAGTTGATGCCGTGCGATCGACGTCGGGCCATGAGAGCATCACCATGTTTGGTTATTGCTTCGGCGGCGTGCTGTCGTTGCTGTACGCCGCAGCACACCCCGAAGCACCACTGAGCAGCCTGGCCGTCATGGCCACGCCGGTGGAAAGCCGACATCTGCCCCCGCTGTTTCGGGCTCCCCATTCCGGCCGGTTCGACGTCGAGGCGATCCTCGATGAGAACGGAAACGTGCCACCTGCCTCGATCCTCGCGGCATTTCGCGCCCTCAAGCCCACCGCCGACCTGGTCGGAACGGTCAACCTCATCCAGAACCTCTGGAATCCTGCGTTCGTCGACGCCCACAACGCCATGACGACGTGGAGTCGTGACCACGTTCCCTTCGCGGGCGCAGCCTTCCGCCAAACGGTGGAGCTCACGCGGACCAATGCCCTGCTGGAGGGCGGCCTCGAGCTCGGCGATCGTCCGATCAGCCTGCGAGACATCACCGTGCCGTTCCTCAACATCTACGGCCTGGCGGATCACATCGTCCCTCCAGCGGCGGCCTCGCCAGCCGGTGACCTCGTCGGATCCACCGATCGGACCGACCTGGCCCTGCCCGCTGGACACGTCGGGCTCATCGTCGGGCGCGCGGCCCACACGCGCCATGTCCCCGCCATGATGGACTGGCTCGACCGGCACTCCTCCATCGACGCATCCGCGCCGGAGGCATTCGGCCCGCTGCGCCGTAAGGTGCCAGCATGACCGCGCCGCGTGTTGGTCAGTTGGCGCCGGCGTTCCGTGTCATGGCGCAGCCCTGGCGCCGGCTTCTGTGGGACGTTCGACGTCGCGGCTTCGAGCACGTGCCGCGAACCGGTCCCGCCATCCTCGCTCCGAACCATCTTTCGGTGATCGATTCCATGCTCCTCATGTTGAGCGTAGATCGCCCGATCACGTTTGTCGGCAAGGCCGAGTACATGCAGCGATGGCCCTCCAATTGGCTCTACCCGGCCCTGGGCATGATCCCCATCGACCGATCCGGAGGAGCCGCAGCCGAGGCGGCGCTCGAGCAGGCAGCTGGCGTGCTTGACCGAGGCCAGCTGTTCGGGATCTATCCCGAGGGCACGCGATCCCGCGACGGGTACCTGCACCGCGGACGCACCGGCGCCGCCCGGCTGGCGCTGCGCACCGGCGCACCGCTGATCCCCATCGGCATCCGGGGGACCGATCGCATTCAGCCACCAGGTGCGCCGATGCCGCGCGTCTTCCGGGGCTGTTCGATCACTGTCGGACGGCCGATCGACATCGAACGACACCGTGCCCACACCCCTCCCCACCTCCAGTTGCGGGCGATCACGGACGAGTTGATGTTCGAGATTGGGCGCCTGTCGCGCCAGGCCTACGTCGACCGCTACGGGTCGGACCGCCGGTCCAGCAGGCAAATGGGGCGGAGCGGCGCTCCGAACGCCAATGGCTCCACCCCAGACGGCATTGGAGTCGAGC
>JAXDQG010000411.1:0-5902 GCA_034667945.1 Acidimicrobiia bacterium
GCTGACCAGGAAGTCCGGCAGGCTTCCCTGCGCCCGCCAGCTCGAGTGTCGTCGCACCAGGTCGCGGGTGATCACCCCTCGGCAGAAGGGACGGCGGCTCTCGTTGTCCGCCTCGGTGACGCCGTAGTTGCCGATGTGTGGGTAGGTGAACGTGATGATCTGGCCGGCATAGGAGGGGTCGGTGATGACCTCCTGATAACCGCTCAGGACCGTGTTGAACACCACCTCACCGACGGTCACGCCGTCCGGCGGCTCCCAACCGGCTGCTTCGCCCTCGAAGGTCGTGCCGTCCGCCAGTACCAACCACGCCGGTATCGGCCCTGCCACGTCTGCTCCTCGCCCTCTCTGGTGGGTCACGCTCGTCCCCGGGCGTGCTCACTCGCTTGCTCACGCTTCGGGTCATTCATATGGTTCAACGCTGCACCGTTCGTGGCTGCACCGTTCGTGGCTGCACCGGTTTTCGCTGCGCCAGTCATCGCTTCGCCGATCATCGCTGCGCCTTGCCGTCCACCACGACGGGCTCACCCCGGAAGACCGTGTGACGAACACGGCCCCGCAGCTTCCAACCGGCGAAGGGACTGTTGCGCCCCCGGCTGGCGCCCGCTCTGGGGTCGTAGCTCCACTCGGCGTTCGGATCGATCACGCAGATGTTCGCCAGCCGGCCCTCTTCCAGCGGACCACCCTGCTCGCCTTGCAAGCCGACCAGCGCGGCCGGACGCCACGACAACAGCTGGAGGAGCTTGGTCATGGGGAGGTCGAGGCGACTGATGGCGAGGGCCAGCACGGTCTCGAGGCCGATCGCGCCTGGCGCGCACGAGTCGACCGGAGCTTCCTTGTCCTCGGGCGCCTGCGGCGAGTGGTCGGCGGACAGCACGTCGACCGCGCCGTCTGCGAGCGCAACGACCAGTGCCGCCCGGTCGGACTCCGGCCGCAACGGGGGACGGAACACGGCCATCGGGTCGTAGTCGGCCAGGGCCGCGTCCGTCAGCACGGCGTGCTGCACCGCAGCCTCGACGGTGATGCCCAGACCGGCCCTGCGGGCCGCCTTCACCATGGCCAGCGACCCCTCGGTGGTCAGCCGGCGGAAGTGGAGCGCGCTCCCGGTGAGCCGGGCCAGCGCGATATCACGCATGACGGCCAGCTCCTCCGCTTCAGCGGGGATGCCGGCCAGACCGAGACGGGAGGACCAGGCACCCTCGTGCATGAAGCCGCCACGGGCCAGCGAGGAGTCCTCCGGATGCTGGCCGATGATGACGTTGAGATCGGACGCGTATTCCAGCGCCCGTCGCAGCAGGCGGGGATCCTGCGTACCGACACCTTCGTCCACGAAGAGTCGCACGCCGAGGGCTGCGAGCTCGGCGAGGGGGCTGAGACGGCCATGGCCGACGCCCCCCACGGTCACCGTGGCCGAGCAGGCCACCTGGCAGAGCGCCGAGCGGGCCAGGGCATCGATCTCACGAACGACCCCGGCGTTGTCGATGGCCGGGTCGGTATCCGGCCGGGCGACGACCGCGGTGAAGCCGCCGAGGGCCGCCGCTCGGGTGGCGGTCTCGATGGTCTCGGTCCCTTCCCGACCGGGCTCGCCCAACTGGGCAGCCACCTCCACCAGGCCGGGCGCCACAATGCAGCCGCCGGCGTCCAGCGTGCGCGACGCGGCCAGGCCGAGACCGACGGCCGCAATGCGCCCATCCGGGCCGATGAGGACGTCGGCCGGGCGCTCCCCTCGGGCATCGACGATCGTGCCGCCCTTGATCAACACGTCGCTGAGCACCGTCACACTGGTTCCCCACCCGGGTTCAGCAGCCGGAACAGGACCGCCATCCGCACGGCGACCCCGGTCTCGACCTGGTCGAGGATCAGCGATCTCGGCCCGTCGGCCACTTCGGCCGCGATCTCGACACCCCGGTTCATCGGGCCGGGATGCAGCACGACAGCCCCGTCGCGCAGCCGGTCGGCGCGTGCACCGGTCAACCCGAAGCGGGCCGTGTACTCCCGCAGCGACGGCACGAGCGCTTCCCCCTGGCGTTCGAGCTGCATGCGAAGGAGGTACACCACATCGACCGAGCCCAGCACGCCGTCGAGGTCGTTCGACACCTTGAGCGCGCCCGGCCCGGGCGCCCATCCATCCACCGAGGGCGGGAGCAACGTGCGGGGGGCGACCATGGTGACATCCGCGCCCAACAGGGAGAAGGCGGCCACGTTGGAGCGGGCGACCCGGGAGTGCTTGATGTCGCCGACCACCGCCACGTGCAGACCACCGAGTGAGCCGAAGTGGCGCCGGAGGGTCCAACAGTCGAGCAAGGCCTGCGTCGGGTGTTGATGCCAGCCGTCGCCGGCGTTGACCACCGATGCCCCGCTGCGGAGCCAGCGAGCCAGTTGCCAGGGTGCGCCGGAGGAGCGGTGCCGGACGACCAGCGCGTCCATGCCCATGGCCTCGATGGTCAGCGCGGTGTCGCGCAGGGATTCGCCCTTCGAAACCGACGTGCCGGAGGTCGAGAAGCTGACCGTGTCGGCCGAGAGGCGCTTGGCCGCGGTCTCGAAGGAGACCCGGGTACGGGTGGAATCCTCGAAGAAGGCCAGGACGACGGTCTTGCCCCGCAGGGCCGGGACCTTGGGGATGGGTCGGGCGTTGACCTCGGCGAAGTTGTCCGTCAGCTCGAGAAGCTC
Source organism: Acidimicrobiia bacterium (assembly GCA_034667945.1). GTDB lineage: Bacteria > Actinomycetota > Acidimicrobiia > Acidimicrobiales > CAIXPF01 > JAXDQG01. The sequence goes on from JAXDQG010000411.1 coordinate 2,668, forward strand.
CTCTATACCGGAAACTCCCAGCTCATGGATGCCCAACAGGTGCCTCATGGCGCCACCACCTCTCCAATGCGCACGCCGTCGCTGCTGACCTCGACCTGCTCGTCGCGCCGTGTGGGGAGGTTCTTGCCGACGTAGTCGGGACGAATGGGCAGCTCCCGGTGACCCCGGTCCACCATGACCGCCAGCTGTACGGCGCGGGGCCTCCCGTGGTCGTTCAGCGCGTCGAGGGCGGCCCGGATTGTGCGGCCGGTGAAGAGCACGTCGTCAACCAGCACGATCACCCGGTCGGTGAGGTCGACGGGGATAGTGGTCACGGCATGGGGAATGACGCGGCGAAGCTTGATGTCGTCCCGGTAGAACGAGACGTCGAGCTGGCCTACCGGCACCTCGGCGCCCTCGATGGCGGCCAGGGCCTCTGCCAGGTTCTGGGCCAACGGCACACCACCCGTATGCAGGCCGACCAGCACCACGTCCGCCAGGCCATGGTTGCGTTCCAGCACCTCATGGGCCATGCGCCGGGTGGCCCGGGCGACGTCGTCGGTGTCCATCACCAGGGAGCGGGAATGAAAAACGCCCCCGGTGGGGGGCGTCGGTGCTCGCTTGGAATCGGATGCGGGCGCGCCGCCCGTCGGTATGTGCGCGGTCATCTCGCTCCAGTCCGTTCGGGCCTCACGGGACCCGCTTCACGGCCGGGGGACACGCTAGCAGCCGGTCGCCGGCCGACCCCGCATCGAATCAGCCGTTGTCCGGTGTGCCTTTGTCACCCTCGTCGTCATACGCGGCACGGGCGGGATGCGGCCGAGTGCCCTCTCGCACCTCATCGGCGATGCGGGCCAGCACGCCGTTGACAAACCGACTCGAATCGTCGGTGGAGAACCGCTTGGCCAGCTCGACCGCCTCGGAGATGACCGCCGCGGTCGGCACGTCGGGACGCTGGAGCAGCTCATAGCTACCCATCCGCAGCAACAACCGATCGATGACCGGCATCCGCTCCAGCGTCCAGCCCCGGGCGAAACGTCGGATCAGCTCGTCGATGTCGGCTTGGTGCTCGTCGACTCCTGTGGCCACGTCCACCGCGAAGGGGTCGGGCTCGACCGGCTGGTCGTCGACGACGGAGCGGGCCGAGCGGCCTTTGGACACCGCCTCGTAGAGCAGCCCCAGAGCCCGCTCGCGGGCCTGACGTCGGGTGGAAGCCACGGGCGGCACGCGGGGCTCAGGCCCTCGTTAGATACTCGCCGCTGCGAGTGTCGACCTTCACGCGGTCACCCGGGTTGACGAACAGCGGGACCTGGATCACGCGACCTGTCTCCAGCGTGGCCGGCTTTCGGGCGCCGGAGACACGATCGCCCTGCACGCCGGGCTCGGTCTCGGCCACCGCCAGCTCGACCGATGCGGGCAGCTCGACGTCGACGATCTCGTCCTCGAACATGACCAGGATGGCCGTCATGTTCTCGACCAGGTAGCCGGCCGCCGAGCCCAGGGCGCTGGGGCCCACGTTGAGCTGTTCGTAGCTCGAGTTGTCCATGAAGACACAGTCGTCGGCGTCGCGATAAAGGAACTGCATCTCACGCTTGTTGAGCGTGGCCCGGTTGACCTTCTCGCCAGCGCGAAAGGTCCGATCGATCACCTGTCCCGTGCGGGCGTTCTTCAGCGTGGTTCGTACAAACGCCCCACCCTTGCCCGGCTTGACGTGCTGGAACTCGACCACGTTGAACAGGCCCTCGTCGAGGTCGAGGGTCATACCGTTCTTCAGGTCGTTGGTGGTGATCATCGCCATAGGGGCCTCTCAGGGGACGCGTCACTCAGAACGTCAGGGACTTCGGGAAAAGGGTCAGCGGTCGACACCCCTCTGCGGTGACCACGACCGAGTCCTCGGTGCGGACACCTCCGATGCCCTCCAGATACACGCCGGGCTCGACAGTGACGACGCTGAGCTCGGTCAGCGTAGCAGCCGACGTTCTCCCCACATGCGGGGCCTCGTGTATCTCGAGACCCACGCCGTGCCCGGTCCCGTGTGGGAAGCGCTCGCCCCAACCGGCTGCCGTGATGATGTCGCGGCAGGCGGCGTCGACCTCCTTCGCCTCACGCCCGGCGCGGACGGCGGCCACCCCTGCGGCCTGGGCCTCACAGACGACGTCGTACAGCCGGCGCTGCTCGGCGGTGGGCTCACCCACGCAGACAGTCCGGGTCATGTCCGAGCGGTACCCATCGACGGTGGCTCCGAAGTCGACCACCACCAGATCGTCCGGGCCGATGGGGCGCGGACCGGGGCGGTGGTGGGGACGTGAAGAGTTGGCTCCCGAAGCCACGATCGTCTCGAAGGCAGGGCCCGATGCGCCGAGCCGTCGCATGGCGACATCGAGCTCGAGCGCGAACTCGGCCTCGCTCGGTCGATCCCGAAGGCGGGGCAGCAACGTGGCCAGGGCCCGGTCGGCGATGGCCGCCGCCGCCTCCATTCGAGCCGCCTCGCCGACTTCCTTCACCACCCGCCAGGCCTCGATGACGCCTTCGGTGGGCACCAGCTCGGCATCGGGGAACCACTCGCCGCCATAGCGGCGCTGAGCGGCCCAGGTCACCGCGCCCGCCTCGAGCCCGATCCGGCGAAAGCCGGTGGCGGCCTGCGTGAGGACCGGTTGTTGGTCCACGGTGATCACGATGTCGGCATCGATGCCGGCGCTGCCGAGCTGCTGGCGGGACTGTTCGTCGTAGCGGCCGTCGCTCACGAACGTGGTCCGTTCCCGTCCGACGAGCAGCAGCGCGGCCGAACCGCTGAAGCCGGCAAGGTAGCGGATGTGCTCGAGCTTGGTGACCAACAAGGCGTCGAGATCGAGCTCGTCCAGCGCGGCGCGGCACCTTTCGAGCCGACTGACGTGGTCGAGAGGAGGGAGATCTTCCAGGCGGATCGGAAAGGTGGGGGCCGTGGCGAACTTCGAGGTGGGGTTCACGAGCACGCTCCCAGCAGCTCGGCGACCGCTTCGACCGCCAAGGCATAGCCGTGGCCGCCGAAACCGGCAATGGTGCCGGTCGCCACGGGCGACACCACCGAGGTGTGCCGCCAGGGCTCCCGGGTCTGCGGATTGGACAGATGGAGCTCCACGACGGGGCCCTCAAAGGCGGCCAGGGCGTCGTGGATGGCCCAGCTGTAATGGGTGAACGCGCCCGGGTTGATGACGATTGCCGCGGACCGGCCACGGGCCGCGTGGATGGCTTCTACCAGGTCGGCCTCTCGATTCGA